>NZ_JADEXH010000024.1:0-88900 GCF_015207205.1 Sphaerospermopsis sp. LEGE 08334
TTAAAGAACCTGCAACGGGTTCACGGATGCCGTCGATGTCAACGGGAGGAGCAGCGATAAATGCGATGATGAAGCAAGTGGTAGCTGCTAACAAGGTGGGGATCATTAATACACCGAACCAGCCGATATATAGGCGGTTGTTGGTGCTTGTGATGAACTCACAGAAACGATCCCATACGTTGGCGCTTTGGCGCTGTTGAATGGTTGCGGTCATGTTTTTATGATTGCTCTGTTTATAATATCGGCGAGTTGTTTTTCTCACCTCTATACAAATAATAAACTGTATATTTAGTTTTGTAAAGAGAATTAAAATTAGTGTTGTTTATAGCTTTTATAGTTTTTCCTAATGTAGTGGCGTTGACAGACATGATCATGGGACGGGCAAGATGCCCATCCCACAAGATTTATAGATGATTGATAGGTGAAGATCAACCAGGAGGCCATGCCATAGGACGACCGCCTAAGATGTGTATGTGTAGGTGATAGACAGTTTGACCGCCATCGTTACCAGTGTTCATGACTACGCGATAACCGTTTTCTAGTCCTGCTTTTGCTGCAACTTTTTGGACTGTTAATAATAGATGTCCTAATAATGCTTGATCTTCTGGTTGGGCGGTAGCTATGTTAACTATGGGTTTTTTGGGAATGACAAGGATGTGAACTGGTGCTTGAGGGTTAACATCTGTAAAAGCTAAAGCTAAATCATCCTCATAAACGATGTTTGCGGGGATTTCCCGACGGATGATTTTACCGAAAATGGTATCTTTGGTTTCACTCATCTGGTTTTACCTAGTATATCTGTTAGAGATTTTAGGGGATAGTTGGGTGAGGTGGCGTTAGCGATCGCTTACCGTAGGTATCGCTTGTTTGTAGAGAAGGGAGCATCCCAATTTTGAAAAAATAACCGCAGCAACACCAAAAAATCTCTGAAACTCTCTTACCTTTGTGTCCTTCGCGCCCTTTGCGGTTAAATAATATCAACCTCAATTCTGAATTTCAGTGGATTAGTAGAGAAAGTGATGTACTTATCCGCGCTGAGAGTCAATAATACGGAAAATTTCTGGTTCTTAATGAACTGCAATTGCGGTATAAACCAGAAATGCCTCGAAGAGTGCGAGCTTATGCAGGACTAGCTGAGGAAAAATATCAATTACCCACCTATCCTGTACTCATTAACATTCTGAAAACAGGTAATGAAGAAATACCAACTCGATATCAGTCAAATATTGCTGGTTTGGAGGTGCGTCAAGATTACCGAGTAATTAATCTTTGGGAAGTAGATGTTAAAATTGCCTTAGAACAACCTTTACCTTCTCTACTGCCTTTTGTACCAATTCTCAAAGGTGGTGAAGATGAAACTATAATTCGGGAAGCATTGCGTTTATTAAAAGCCGATGAACAGTTAAACCAATTAGAAACAGTTCTGGCTTTTTTTGCTACTTTTGTATTAGATAGTGCCTTAGTTCAAGAAATCATGAGGTGGGATATGGCTGTTTTACGTGAATCACCTTGGTATCAGGAAATATTGAAACAAGGGGAAAAACAAGGTGAAGAAAAAGGGAAAAGAGAAGAAAGAATCTCAAGTATTGAGTTATCTTTAGAAGTGAAATTTGGCAATGAAGGATTAAAGTTTATGCCGAAAATATCAGAAATATCGGATTTTGAAACATTAAAAACAATTCAACGTTCAATTCTCACAGTTGAAAGTTTAGAGGAATTAAGACTGATCATGGAAAACTTGTAATCATTAATTACTCAAAGAGTGAATTGAGAATCAAGTAATGCGTAAAGAACAATAAAGATAAATATTGCTCAAATATTACCAGCTTGAAAAATTTGTTGGGCAGTCAAATTCAAATCTGGAAAAGTTGGTGATATGATCTTTTCATCATTTCTAAACTGGGTTACTTGATACTCACCATCAATCAATAAATGAATAGATATAGTAGGTTGTTTAGGACTACCTATATAACGAATACCTCCTAAACCTAAATAATCAATAATCCAATATTCAGGAATACCAATCTCTTCATAATCTCGTAATTTTGTCAAGTAGTCATCACGCCAATTAGTGCTAACAACTTCAACAATTAAAGGAATAGAAGCAGCTTGAGTTACAGTTGATTGTTTTTGCCACAGGGTTTCATTGACTAAATTAGTTTTGTTTAAAAATAAAATATCTGGTACATAACCTGATTCGCTTTCAGGTGGTTTGACTAATGCTTGTTTGGGAATGGAATAAGATAATTTCAGTCTTTTGTATTCAGTTACTAATTCTTCTATCAAGAATCCTATGATATCTTCATGTGGTCCTAATGGTTGTGACATTTCCACAATTACTCCATTATGCAGTTCATAGCGTTCTCCATCTGGTTTCCAATCGGCAAATTCTGCAAAGGTTACTGGTTTTTGTAAAACTTGAACCATGATTTATATACCTTAACTTCATCGTTATGGATGATTTAATTATACTTGATAGAAAATGAATTATCCCAACGACAGCAGTTTGCGAAGGTATGCGGTACGCATTTTGCAGCCAAGATACCTGCACCACAAAAGTTTGATTATTGCAGGTTGTACTTCATTTGATGAAATATGCTGTATCAATTATCGGGGCATCGAGACTAAAAGAGGCTGAACGGGTGACAAGGCGGTTAAACAGCTTGTTTCATAAAAGACAGAGCCTAAAAGACCCGTTGAAAAAACAGGTCTTTATGTATTAAGTAATTTTATTTACTTATTTCGGAATATGTGTAAATGTTTATTTGTAATCAATGCACCTAAATAAAGGATTTTCAGCATCTTAATAGATATTAATAGCTTGTATAATAAATTTTCTCAACTCCAAATAAAATCAATATTTATACTATTTTGCGGGGGGGGGGTAAATGATACCATCCACTGATATTGTTACATGTCTACCAAAAGACATATTTTTTCAACCCAATGTTTTAGTTACTTAATACTTAATAAGGAACTTACACCATGATTCGTCGTTTTGCCCTAGCTTCGGCAGTCTTAATCGCTGCCGCTTCTGCTACTCCAGCAATGGCAGGTGCAGCCACATCAAATCTGCAAGTCTCAGCTACTGTTCCTGCTAGCTGTACTATTACTACCACTGCGTTGGATTTTAGTAATTATGACCCAACAGGTGCTAATGCTAGTAGTGGTAATCACCTAGAGATAACCGGAAGTCTGACAACAAATTGCTCTAGTGGTACTGTAGCAACTATTACTTTGGGTCACGGTAGTAATGGTCATCCCCTATCTAGTGATACTAGCCCACTTCGTATGCTTAAAAACGCTGCTGGTAATCAAACTCTTAGTTACTACCTTTACAGTTCGTTATCTCCTCAAACAACGTGGGGAAATAGTGCCAGTACTGGTGTAGCAGTTACTGGAACTGGTAGTGCAGCGACTACTACTATTTACGGTAGAATTCCTAAGGGACAAAGTGTTCAAGCTGGTTCGTACACTGATACTGTAGTAGCTACAGTCACTTATTAATAAATAGAATCTAATCCTGAGATGCCCGACTTCTTCAATAATTCGGGCATCTGTTTGTTGAGAGGTTGTTTGAAAAGCTATCCATCTTCAAACCCATGATGTTTTACCGTACCTACCAACCAAAACTACTTTTTTTCCTGAGCCTGGTATTTGGCCTATCCCTAAAACCCTCAACAGCTTGGGCGGGTAATTATAGCGTTAATCCTATTAATGTTGTGCTTTCTCCCAGAGTTTCCACTACTCTGCTAAAATTACGTAATCAGGATAATAGTCCTGGTAGCTTTCAATTCAAAGTATTCAAATGGGAACAAAATGCCCAAGGAGAAGACAAACTCACCCCTACTGAAGATATTATTCTGTTTCCATCTCTACTTACCGTAGAATCCCAGGGAGAGCGGCAAATTAGACTCGGTTCTAAAGTTCCTATTAATACTGTCGAAAAGACTTACCGATTGATTGTGGAAGAAATACCGACCAAAACCAGTCAACCCACTCAGAATGCCATCCAAATCTTAACCAATTTAAGTATTCCTATTTTTCTACAACCGAACCAAATCAACCAGTCAGGAAAAATGGGACAACTAGCAATCAAAAAAGGTAATTTATCTTTTGAGATTAATAATACTGGTAATGTGAATCTTCGTCCACAGCAGATTACAGTGCAAGGACTAAGTGCCACAGGGGAAAAAATTATTGAAACTGCTGTTAATAGTTGGTATATCTTAGCAGGTAATACTAAATCCTACAGTGTGCAATTACCACCTAAAGAAAAATGTAATGGGGTCAAGAAACTGGTAGTGGAAGTCAAAACCGCAAAAACCACCTTTAAAGAAACCCTAGACACTCCCCAAGGTGCTTGTGCTGCCGCTAACCCCCCTTAGTCCCCCCTAGCAGGGCTAAATTTCTCAAAGTCCCCCTTAAAAAGGGGGATTTAGGGGGATCGAATCCCAATTCAGCAACGCCAATACATCTATTCCTATCTGCGTTTATCTGCGGTTAATTATTTTCAAAATGCTTACAAAGTCGCCCTCAGTTGCACCGTGTCCTGGTAATTTCCCGCCGGCACATTTTGCCCCGCCGGAATCTTAATATAAACATTGATATTACTAGCTGAACCCGTACCAGTCAATGACAAACCAGTGTCATCAGTATTGCCCCAAATTATTGTCTTAGATTCATCTTGATATAATTCATACAATAAGAAATTTCCTGCACCATCAGTCATGCGGCGCACGGGGTTAGTGTTTGTGGAGGTAGGAGAGGGATTTTGTCCTTGTCCCAGGGTGATTTTCCCAGGAGTATTACTCGGTAACGTAATAGCGATTGGTATTGTTGCCCTTGCCGGAGTAGACGGATTAGTTACGTTCTCAACTGGTATTGGCACGGGAGCCGTAGGTGGGGTAATCGTGATACTAGGAACTACTGAAGCAGAAACATTCAAGTTAGCATTTGCGCTACCTGCTATTGCGGGAGTAGGGGAACTGGCTATAAGTAGTAAAAAAGTCAACAGAGAAGGGCGCAATTTCATGGGTTTATGTCTGTAAATAACGGGTCGTTGTTGCTGCTGGTTTCTGCTTGCAGTGTTCTAGTCTGTTCTGAGGTTGCTGCACAAGAACAAAATGCCATTTTGGAACTGACAGTTAACCAGGTGTCCAAAGAAGCAATTTTTGTGATTTTACGCCCCCAGGATATTCTTGTTAGTCTTCCTGATTTAGAAAAAGCCGGGTTACAGGGTTTTGCTGGTAGTCGAGAAACTATTAATAATGAAATTTATGTTTCTCTGGTTTCCTTAGCTCCCCAGGTCAGCTATATTTTTGATGAAAAAGCCTTAACTCTAAGTATAACAGCCCAACCGGAATTATTAAAGAGTAACTCATTTAATTTAGGTCGCCAGTCACAAAAAAATATTACTTATAGTCAAGATACTAGTGTTTTCTTTAATTATGCTTTTAATTTACCTGTTGACATTGAAAAATTCAACCTTAACAATTATACATTTTTTGGAGAATCAGGATTAAGCATTAATAAAAGTTTACTTTATAGCAGTTTTTCCCGCAAAACTGACGGTTCTTGGTTGCGAGGTTTAACCAACTTCACCTTAGATAATCCCCAGAAAATGACTAAATGGGTAGTTGGTGATTCCTTTGCCAGCACCGGTGATTTAGGGGGAGGAATGTTTATGGCTGGTGTGAGTAAATCACGGGATTTTGGACTAAATCCTGATGTGATTCAACAACCAACTTTTAGTTTATCTGGTGCAGCCTTAACACCTTCCAAAGTGGAGGTTTTTGTTAATGGACAAAGAGTAAATCAAACAGAAGTACCCCCCGGTCGCTTTCAATTTGATAATTTACTCCTACCCTCCGGTAGTGGTTATAAAAAAGTTGTAATTCGTGATGCTTTGGGTCGAGAACAGGTCATTACTTCACCTTTTTATTTTGCTCCAGGGTTGCTAAAACCCGGTTTATCTGACTACAGCTTTAATTTAGGTTTACGGCGATTTAAACTAGATTCTGATAATTTTAATTATGGTTCTTTGGCCTTTCTCGGTCGCTATCGTCAGGGTATCACCAACTCCCTGACCCTGGGCGGGCGCTTGGAAGTTGCTAGTAACCTAATTAGTGGTGGTTCTACTCTAACCACTACCCTACCCTTTGGGGCTTTAGGACTATCCCTAGCCGCCAGTAGTGAATCAGGAATTCCGGGGGCCGCGGCTGCCCTCACTTATAGCTATTCTGGTCGTAATATCGGTTTTGGTGGTTCGGTGCGGCTGTTGAGTGACCGATATGCTAATTTAAGTTTGACGGCATTGGATGACAGAGCCAAGTTAGAAAATAATGCTTTTATTTCTGTCTCTCCTACCCGTAATTTAAGCTTAGGTTTGCAGTATGCGTCCTCTGACTTCCGTGACAAAGGACACAGTAACCGCCTAGCTCTCACCAGTAGTTTGCGTCTCAATTCCCATGCAGATTTATCTATAAATCTCAGCCGGTCTAACCAACCTACACAACCAACTACAAATGAACTATTTATCGGTTTCAATTATACTTTAGGTAATGCTAGGGCTAGTATTAATCGGCAAAATACCAATGGTAAAACTGCAATTAACTCAACTGTATCTGTGCAGAAATCTCCACCGGCGGGCAATGGCTTGGGCTACCGTCTTCAAGTTAACCCCAACGGGGAAAAAATTCCCGCCAATGGTAGTATTCAGTATCGCGCTCCCTTTGGTGTTTATGAGTTAAACCTCAACCGCAATAATGGTAAAAATAGTGGCTCTGTTAATATCTCTGGTAGTATTATCGGCATAGGAAATAGTGTTTTTCTTGCTCCTCCTGTCACCCAAAGTTTTGCACTCATAAAAGTTCCAGGGGTGAGGGGTGTGCGTGGTTACAGTAATAATCAGGAAGTTGGACGCACTGATTCTCGCGGTAATTTAATAATTACTAATATGCGCCCTTATAATGGGAATAATTTAAAAATCCAAGATGAAGATATTCCTTTAAACTACAAAATTGATGCTAATGAAAAAGTAATTACTCCACCTTTTCGGGGTGGGGCGGTTGTGCCTTTTCCTGTGCAACTAATTCAGAGTATTGTTGGTATATTGTCGGTAGAAACATCAGGAAAAACTGTAATTCCCTCCTATGGTCAATTAAATATCACTGTGAATAATCAAATTATTAGCTCACCTATTGGTAAGGAAGGAGATTTTTATTTAGATAGTATTGCTCCGGGAAAATATCCAGCTAATGTGGACTATGAAGGCGGTATTTGTAATTTTGAGTTAACTATTCCCCAGTCTCAGGAACAAATGGTTAACTTAGGTAATTTAAAGTGTATCATTCCTTAGATGGTGTTTTAAAGGTTTTTAATGTATAAATAAACCCCTCTCCAAACCTCTCCCCGCGTCGGAGAGAGGCTTTGAAACCCTCATTCCCTTGTAGGGAAGGGGGATTAGGTTTCTAGAGATTATCGGTTTCATCTAATACTTTTCAAACAACCTCTTAGATGGTGTTTTAAAGGTTTTTAATAACATTTGTATTCGGTGATTTCACTCATTGTTAATTTACCTGAAAATCTGTTTTGATATAATTAGAGTTTATTCATATATGAACAATGCTGGCTAGAGTCTGGAGTGCATCTATTGTTGGTATCGACGCGGTGAAGGTGGGTGTGGAAGTGGATGTTTCTGGTGGTTTACCAGGAATTATAATTTTAGGTTTACCAGATTCCGCGATTCAAGAATCTAAAGAACGGGTAAAAGCAACATTGAAAAATGCGGGTTTTGCTTTTCCCCTGCGAAAGATTGTAATTAACCTGACTCCCGCAGATTTAAGGAAAGAAGGACCTGCTTTTGATTTACCTATTAGTGTGGGAATTTTAGCAGCTTCTGAACAAGTAAAACCTGATTTATTAGGGGATTTTTTATTTTTAGGTGAAGTTTCTTTAGATGGTAGTTTGCGTCCGGTTTCTGGTGTTTTACCTATTGCCGCAACTGCTGAGAAAATGGGAATTTCTGGTTTAGTTGTTCCTATGGAAAATACTCAAGAAGCTGCGGTAGTGGAAGGTTTAAATGTTTATGGATGTAGTAATATTTCTGATGTAGTGAATTTACTAAATAATCCGGGGAAATTCAAACCTGTTAAATTAAATGAAAACCCAGAAACTTTAATTGCCACATCTTCAATTTTAGCAGATTTACAAGATGTCAAAGGACAAGCTCATGCACGTCGAGCTTTAGAAATTGCTGCTGCTGGAGGACATAATTTAATATTTGTTGGACCTCCGGGAAGTGGGAAAACAATGTTAGCAAGACGTTTACCAGGAATTTTACCACCTTTGGAATTTTCGGAATCTTTAGAAGTTACTCGGATTCATTCTGTAGCTGGTTTATTAAAAAATCGTGGTTCATTAGTACGAGAAAGACCTTTTCGTAGTCCTCATCATTCTGCATCGGGTCCGTCTTTAGTTGGTGGTGGTAGTTTTCCCCGTCCTGGTGAAATTTCTTTATCTCATCGGGGGATACTTTTTTTAGATGAATTAACGGAATTTAAAAGAGATGTTTTAGAGTTTTTACGACAACCTTTAGAAGATGGTTATGTGACTATTTCTCGTACTCGTCAATCTGTCGTTTTTCCGGCACAATTTACATTAGTTGCTAGTACAAATCCCTGTCCTTGTGGTTTTTATGGTGATACAATTCAACCTTGTACTTGTTCACCTAGACAACGAGAACAATATTGGGCAAAGTTATCAGGACCTTTGATGGATAGAATTGATTTACAAGTAGCGGTAAATCGATTAAAACCAGAAGAAATTACCCAAGGATCGACGGGAGAATCATCAAAATCTGTGCGGGAAAGAGTGCAAAAAGCACGGGATATTGCGACAAATCGTTTTCAATCAGAAACTAACGTTAAATGTAATGCACAAATGCAAAGTCGTCATTTACAAACTTGGTGTAAATTAGATGATGCTAGTCGAAATTTATTAGAAACTGCAATTAGAAAATTAGGGTTATCTGCAAGAGCGAGCGATCGCATTCTCAAAGTAGCACGCACCATTGCAGATTTAGCAGGAGATGAAAATTTAAAACCTCAGCACGTAGCAGAAGCAATTCAATATCGGACTATTGATAGAATGCAATGATTGGTGATTGGTGATTGGGTAATCAATTTTATGTTTCCCCATTATTACCTATTCCCTATTCCCCATTCCCCATGCTCACAAAAGTTTATAATGGATTGCTTTTTAAGGACGAGTTAGGGGGATCTACTAAAGATCGAAATGTCGGTGAAACCGATGATCAATTTTATTTGTTTTGCTTTGATTACAAGTTAAACAAAGGGTTTGCAGGTTACTAATATCGTTTTTTCCACCACGGGATAAAGGGATAATATGATCAATACTGAGGTTTGTTTCTAGGGAAGTTTTACCGCAGCTTTGACATTGATATTTATCCCTTTGATAAACATACTTTCTCACTTCTGGAGGTATGGGAATACGTGGGGTTTTGTTCATATTGATTGACTAAATTCTTGAAAATCTTTTTCTACTTTTTGAGCATAATTGCGGGCATATTCTATAATAGAGTTATTATAATAATGCCATGATGTAGTTTGAGCAAATTCAATTAATTCATCAGAAATAGCTGAACCTTGTCTTCCACTACTGCGTAATTGATCCCAAGCTGTAACTTCGGACATTGTTTGGATTAATTTTTCTAAATGTCCTAAATTTCCATCCCAAGCTTGTAAATGGACTGTATCTTTTTCTGGTTGCAATTCTTTTAAAACATAAGATTTTTCACCATCATTGATATGTTCTAATAATGCAGGTGCAATACCTTGAAAACGATTTTGAATTGCAACAACTCTTGCACCTGGAGTTTCCCATTTTGGTTGAGAAACTGTTAAATAAGGTTGTAAAGAACTGGGTTGAGTTTCTTTAAAATCTAGTAAATAATTTTCATCAGGTGAACCATTACCTTCTACTAGAACTATATAACGTTCTAAACCTAAACTACCATTACCAGCAATGCGTTTTTCTACATCGATAATTTCATAAAATTCTGGATTTTGATCTGTCGTATGATGCCATTGTCTAATTAAGTTTTTAACTTTGTTTTGTTCTGCATCTGTAGCTTTTGCAATTCGTTTATCATCAACTACTAAACGTCGCTTACCTTTCTTTTCTTTGGTGTATTTATCTAAAAATTTAGCCCGTTTTCTGTGTTCTAAACTGTCTAATAATTCTTTGACTAAACCTGTTGCAGTTTCTTTTTCTACGGTTCTAGCTTTTCCATCAGCGAGATTTGCAGCGTAGGTTTTTAAATAAATCTCACTTAAATGTAATGCTTCTTCATCATTTATTCCCACTGCATGAGAACCAACAATAATACTTGTGATAAATCTCACTACATCCCAGGTACAAGGTGCAAGTACAGATTCATCAAAATCATTAATATCAAAATAAACTAAACGGTTATCACCTTTATAACTTCCAAAGTTTTCTAAATGTAAATCACCACATATCCAGGTAAGAGGTGCATTATTCAAAAATGAATCTTGAGGTAAATCTTCATAGAATAAATGACAAGTTCCCCGAAAGAAAGAAAATGGATCGGTAGAGATTTTTTTATATTTTAATTTTAATAATTCTGGATCTCTTCCGTGGTTGAAGGTTTCGATGCGGGTTTTGATTTTGTTCATAGATGGATGTTGTTTGAATCAGGATGTTTAGGATTTAACGAATTAAACCTGCATTTTTAAATATATCATCAGGTGTAATTTGCAAACCTGATAATAATTCATGACTGATAATTTGCTGATTTCTATAAGTGTTAGGTAGAGAAGATGAGGTAAAAACTGTGATAATTTGCGAAACTGTATCTACTACCCAAACTAGAGAAATTCCAGCTTGTAAATAATAGGTAGCTTTTTCAATCATATCGCCAAAAGTTTGACCAGGAGAAATAACTTCAATTACTAATTCTGGTATCACTGGACAAGGTTCATCTTTTAACCAGTCAATAGGAAGACGCTCATAAGAAACATAAGTTAAATCTGGTACGGGTATCCAATCTTGTTGATTTTTAGTTAATTTTACACTCCATTCAATGACAACACGGCCTTTTTCTTGCGCCCATTGAGATAATAATATAAATAGTGAACCTGTGGTTGAACCGTGAAAAAATTTAGGTGACATTTGTTCATTTTTATATTTAGGTATAGCTTCACCGTTAACCAATTCATATATAGTATCACTTTCAGGACATGCGATAAATTCTTCGAGGGTGAGTTTATTTTTAAGTTGAATCATTTTTTGTCTGAATCAAGATTTACAGGATTTAAGGATTTACAGGATGGGGTTGGATGTTTAGATTTGATGTTTAGATTTGGGGATTTTTTGTATATTGTCTAACAGGGAATAATTATACTAAATAATATTTTTAAATTTATTGTTTTTAACATAAATTAATTTTCTGAACATAATATAATATCAATATCAGTATCAGTATATAATTTCTATCTTTTTATCACATCCTGAAAATCCTTAAATCCTGGATATCCTGATTCAGACAAAAAATATCTATGGGGAACACAGAAAAACCCACATTCACCAAAAACAAATATACCTCCTTTTATCACATCCTGAAAATCCTGAAATCCTGGATATCCTGATTCAGACAATTTATTTATGATGATATATCCTTGATTTGACGACGTAAATCATCAAGAGGTGATTCTGGTTCTTGAATTTGTGCTGTTTCTTTAATTTCTGGTTCATCAGGACAAAATTCTAGGGAAATTTTCATTCTAAATTTTCCTTTTTGCCAAGTTTTACTAGGTTTTAAAATCTGACAATCAACACCCTTGATCATCCAATCAGCAGTATTCTTTATGGAAGGTAAAACTCGACTATTGATAGATTTTAACTGCTGATCTAATTCATCTAATCCACTACCCTTTAAAAATATATTCAATAACGCTAAGTGTAATTGACTTGTTTTGAATAAACAATCATGAAAATCTAGGATAATCTCAGTCTTTACAGAATCCAAAATTTCAAACTTATCTTCCATCTCTTTTCCTCCTCTCTGCGTCTCTGCGTCTCTGCGTGAAAAAAATATAAATTGTGGTGAACACAGAAAAAACCTGCATTCACCCCAATATTATACTACAACTACACCTCTTCCCCACCAATCACAGGTAAAAGATGTTCATATAACTGCATAGATTGTAGACAATTATTAATCCCCAAAACCGCAGAATTATACTTCTGAATTTTCTCCTCAACCTGATTCAACAAACGTTGATTATTAGCAATCTTTTCCTCAGCTTCCTGTTGCAAAGTCTTCTCTAAATAAGCACGTGCTTGGGGATAAAGTTGTAAAATCTCATCCGCTTGTTTTTCCCCCATTGGTAACAACTGAGTTTTAATAGTTTGGTTGATAGTTTGACGGAAAGATTGACGAATAGTGTAAGAAACTTTCGGTTCAAAATCTAACTTCAACAATTGTCTAATTGCAGGTTCAGCTTCTATCACACTTTCTGCATCATAACCTTGTGAAGTTTGTTCTAATACTTGTCTAAATTGATAAATCGAAAATGTACCTTCATTATAAAATCTGGAACTTTCGCGTACAAATCTATCACATTCTACCCTTGCAGCAGTTACCAAAGCTTGAGAAATCAATTTTTCAACCTCTCTTACCTGTAATTCAATTCCCCCATCATTACCCAACAAACGATACAATTGACGGTAATATTCTGATTTTCTAATCTTATCCATTAACAGTTGGAATAAATTAGCAATCACCTGTTCACAAGACTCAGTTAAAATATCCTCCAACTGATTTGATAAATAATAAAAAGCTTCCACCAAAATCGCTAATAAAGGTGCGGTTGCATTGCGGGGATGACTCAAAGTTGCACGACGGTAAGCATCAGCAACAGAAAAGGTATCTAATAATTCATCCAAACGACGAATCATTTTTGATTGCATTTGCCGAAAATCATTTTCAAATTCTTCACAATGATTATTAATGATTTTATTGACTTCTTCATTAATATGTTGATTGAAATCTCTACCAACCTGCTGGAGTTGCTGATTTAATTTTTGCAACTCGTATTCTTTCATACTTTCAATTTCTCGCGGTTGACTATCTAATTCTCTTTGAATATTTTGATAGTATTTTTCTAGTTTAATACAAATATCTCCTAAATCATCCGCGAGGTTTTTAAATAACTGTGGACGTTTCTCTTCTGTCAGATACCGGGTAATTGCATTGCGAAATTCCTCAATTCCACTATCTTGAATCAGTTGTTTAATTAACGGTGTTCCCTGTTCATTTAAAATTCTCACATAGTTTTGATTAGGACTTTCAAAACCGTTAAGAGAAATGCGAAATTGGATCGGAGAAAGTTTACCAGCACACACACAATAATTATTGAAAGCATAAACAAATTGTGGAGTTTCTTCTTTCCCGTCTAAACCTTTGACACTTTCTGCAAAAATTGAATCTAAACCAAATCTATCTAACTGACTGGTTTGTTTTAAAAGACTTCCATAAAAACCTAACAAACCACTGGTTTTATAAACTCTTTGACTTTCGCGAAATTGTCCATTAATTAAATCTTCTAATCTTTGTCGCAGTTGGTTATTGTACCAAGTTTCATCAATGCGGTTGAAAATATAAAAAACCCTGTCTCTAATACCTGCATTTCCCCGCATAGTTTCCAAAAGTTCTGTTTCTTCTTTTGTCATATCTCCTGCGGATGCAGGTTTGAGAACACAGACTACTGCGGATGTATCGGGATGTTGAATTTTTGCATAAGTTAATTGTGCATCTTTCGCTACTGGTGCATCAATTCCTGGTGTGTCAATAATGATATTTCCATCTTCTAAAAGGGGATGATGACAATAATATTCAATCCGTTTTAAAACCGCGCTATTACTACCTCGTCTTGCATATCCCGCAGCTTCTTTGAGGTTAGAAAAGTTAAATTGTTCCATTGAATAAGTAGCATTATTCAAAGTATTAATTCTCTCCCGATTTGCTACATATCCATCTAATAATAAAGTTAAGGCTTTAGCTAGTTTTGCATGTTCTGATTTACTTTCTCCCCCTTCTTTTTGGATAATTATATCACACCCTTGATGCAATAAATCAATTACATCTTGTTTGTTGATATTATCAACAGTATTGAATCCCAATTGTTGACATAAAAAAATCGCTTGTTCTCTGATTTCTGCTTCACTCAAAAAAGTTAAAACTACCCTTTCTTCATTTGCAGACGCATATTCAATTTTACATTCTGTTCCTGTTGCGTGTCCTTCTGCACTATATAATAATTCTCTTTCCAAAAGTGCATTAATTAACATTGATTTCCCAGCACTAAAAGCACCTGCAAAAACTATTTCAAACCGGGGAGAAATTGCTTTATCTAAAGATATCTGCACAGATGTCACATCTTGAGAACGCAAAGCAGGTTCTTGATGTAGTAGTTGCAGAATCGTCTCAACTTGTGTTTGCAGTTGTTGACACTGGGGCGCTAAATTTGACATGGTAAGTAGTAAATAAGGTTTATCAGTATTGTAATACTACTTATCGCAACTTGGGTAGATTTGATAGAAATACAAGTATTTTCAGGTGCGTCAGACTGCATAAAATATGTAAACAATATGTATAGCTGTAGACAAGTAGTTAGGACATCTATTCATAATAAAACTCTCACGACAATAAGGTTTTACTCCTGAATTCTTTGAGGTTTAGCATTACTAAAACCCTACTTACGTCTTTTGATGGCTATAGCTATAAATAAGCAAATTGGTTACCCGGTGATATATGACGCACCCTATTAATATGCTAGTTGCGTAATTCCTATCATGTCTCAATGACAATAAATAGGACGCACTATTCGGCTACAACTTGTTTTAGCTTTTCTATTTCAGATGCAGTAGGAATAATCCATTGTTCAATATTCAATTCATTTAAAATATCTTTTCCCTTGGGATTTTGATTCATTTCTAAAAGAACTGAAGTCAAACTTTTCTGAATTTGAGTTGCTTTTGGCGCTAAAACAAGCTGATGAAAAACTGTTTTTTGTTCGGAAGTTCCTATATATTTCACCAGACTTTTTGTGGTTTCTCCTAATTCTTCATAGGTATCCTTATAAACAAAACCTAAAGATGCGTCATTTTCCTGATTAGCGACAGCTTTAACCACCGCTAACCAACTAGGTTTATCAATCACTTCTAAAGGTTTAATTCCTTGACTTTCCAAAGCATTTAAACCTACTTTCGTTGCCAACATACTCATCACACTCAGCAATTTAGCACCTTGAAAAGATGCAAGAGAAGGATTATTTAACTCATTGTGAGCAATAAAAACCACCTCATCATATAAATTACTGGAACGAGCTACAGAAATAAAATTGTTGTTCAACAAAGTAACGGAATCACCTGGATTAGCATAAACGATATCAGCATCATTCATTTTTTGCCGAAATTCCTGAAAATCCATTGCTAATTCAAAATGAACTGTTGCATGAAGATTAAGACTTAGATACTGTGCAAATCTAAACCAACGATCTGGTTTTTTTGCTGTATCATGGGGGCAAACCATTAAAGTTAGTTTATCCATTGTTAACTTTTCCTTAAATTAACAGAATCACATTGATTTTTGTGTTCTCTTTTCTGTTGTAATCGGTAAATTTTCTCAATTGTGATTCCTGTGACAAAAGTTCATATAAAGTATGAAAACGACTCAAATGTTTACGTAAAATTAATTCACTTTCTGTATTAGTTTATACAAACTTAGCGGGCATCTTGCCCGCAACACAAGACTTACAGCTATTTTCAGGTAAATAAACCACATTTTGATTTAGGTTTCGCGTCAACAATGTGAGGATGATAAAATTTAGCTGTATAACAGCTTTAGGTCAAACCTAAAGCACCACGAGTCACACCTAATTGATTTTGTAAAAGTTGATTTTGTAACTTTAATGTTTTCCACAGTTCTGAACCTGTGATTTCTCCTTTGATAAGTTGTTGATAATAATGTATGGTTTCCTGTACTTGTGCTGGTGTTTCGTTGAGAAATTCAATTCTCAAATGTTGCAAACCCAAACCTATTAATTTTTGTACGTATTCTGCCCCAGTTTGAGCAGCACCATTGTATACTGTATTTCTACATCCTGCGTCTGCTTTGAGGATGTGTTCACTACCTACCCTGTCTCTAATTTTGACCTCGTGTTTTTCGCATGGTCTACCGCAGTTAGTGTAGTCTGTTCCTTCAGAAAGAAAAGCACAAAAAACGCAATGTTCCATGTGAAACATAGGAATATGTTGATGTATTGTCAACTCCAAAAATTGCGGTGCATAACTGGTAATTAAATCTGCGATTTGGTTAATATTTAAGTCATAGGATGCAGTTAACCTTTCTAAATTAAACCGCTTAATAAAATAATCTGCGGTGAGAGGATTAGCAACATTTAAGGAAAAATCCCCAATACATCTTTCCCCTGCAAAATATTCTAAATGGTCGTAATTTCTAATCAAATAACCATCAGCTTGGGAGTCTTTCACCTGTTTTAAAATCCAACTTTCTCCCGGTTTAGTAATGCGGGGTGGTACAACAAAAATACTTGTTGCTTTTTGAGATTCCCTGGATATTTTGACCGCTTCTTTATAATTGCGCGGGTCTTCAAATTCACAGTATATTGTTTTAATATCTGCGGTTAATGCTGCTTTGAGTTGTTGAATATTTCTCACTAAAATTATCAAAGAAACAGAAGGACTTTCTTCAACCTTCTTACCTTCGTGTCCTTTGTGTACTTCGTGGTTAATTACTCTCTTAATTATACCTGAATTTTCATTAATTAAATCCTGCCATTTTGCACTATGATTTAATTGCCAAAGTTTGGGTTTACTTCTTAAATGCTCCAACTTAGCAACTATTTCGCGACGCATTTTATTTAACTCACTTACAGGTAATATTGCCTTACCAATGATTTGATTTTGCAAACTTGCTAAATGAAAAGGTGTATTTCCTAAACGTCCAAATTGTTCCTTTAATTTTTCTGATGTTAAAGGTTTAGTATGTGCTTCTTGTAATAATATCTCTGATTCAACCTTAACAATATTACCCATTTCATCCTGGGAAATAGCTATTAATTTATCTTCCACTTCCCCATAGACATCTATATTAATAGGTCTAGTAAATTGGGGATATTCACCTTCATAACTTTGACGAATTTGTTTATCTAATTCTGGGTCACTGGTTTTCCAAACTTTATCACCTATCTTGATTTTATAAGGGTTTAAATTATTTCTCCCAAAAGTTAAAATTACTTCTTTACCTTTGGATATAACTTCATATATTCTTCCCCCTTCTTCTTTCGCTTCTGGGTGTCCACTATCAAACACTACCCCATCACCAGGTTTCACAGGTGCGGCAATTTTCACGGTTATTTGTTCATTTTGAATGCGGGTAACTTCTCCTAAATAAACACCGCGTTTTTTACCGAAGTTTGCGTGAACTAATTCTTGATTATTTATTCCCTCAAACCAACCCGTATAAAGTCCGCGAGAAAAGGCCATTTCTAAATTATATCTATCCTTTTCTTGAATATTATTAAAATTATTAACTCCTGCTATTTCATCTAATGCTTTTCTATAAACTTGAGTGACATTAGCAACATATTCTGGTGTTTTTAATCTTCCTTCAATTTTTAAAGAAGTCACCCCAGTTTTTACTAATTCTGGTAATACTTCTAAACCTGATAAATCTTGCGGACTGAGTAAATATTTTCTATTACCTAAATCTACAAATTTACCATCTGCAATTAAATGATATGGCATTCTACAAGCTTGAGCGCATTCACCTCTATTTGCGGAACGTCCTCCTAATGCTTCGCTGGTTAAACATTGTCCAGAATATGCGACGCATAAAGCACCATGTACAAATATTTCTAAGGGTAAAATAATATTTTTTTCCGATATTTGTTGTTGAATTTTATTGATTTCTTTAATTGAACATTCTCGCGCTAAAACTACTAATTGACATCCCAAAGATTGAGCAAAATTCACACCAGCAGCACTGGTAATAGTCATTTGGGTTGATGCGTGAATGGGAAAGTCTGGGGAAAGATGACGAATGAGACGACAAATACCCACATCTTGGACGATAAGAGCATCAACACCCGCAGAAATGATGTTTTTGAGGTAAAGCTCTGCTTCTGTCAGTTCTGAGGGGAAAATTAGGGTATTGAGGGTGATATAACCTTTGACTCCCCGCAGGTGCAGAAATTCCATTAATTCGGGTAAGTCTGCAATGGTGAAATTATCTGCTCTCATTCTGGCATTAAATTTCTCTAAACCAAAATAAATTGCATCTGCACCATTTTCGACTGCTGCTGTTGCACATTCCCAGTTACCCGCAGGTGCTAAGAGTTCGGGGAGTTTGATTTTGGTGGTGGTTGTCATTTTGATAAGTTAGTTTTTATGTGAGTTTATTGATTGTATCTAAATTGGGGTATGGTTTGACTGCATAACTCGATGATAAGGCAATAATTTTATCTGCTAAATCGGAAAATGTTGTTTTAAATTCTTCTTGCTTTTTTTCATTATTTTCTTTTACTATACCTTGCTGGTTTAATTGTTCTGGCGTAAGTGCATAAACTGGTATAGCGTGTTTTTGTGATAGAGCAATTAAACTATTAAAGTCAGAAATTTTTGTCATCGTAAAACTACCATTCATACCCTGCCCAGTATAAACTTGATTAGGTAATAATAGATTATTTTGCTCCAGAACAGGCTTTAACTTATTCGTAACGATATTCTCTATTTTTTCTATCCATGTTTGAAATGCTTTTATTTCTTTACCATTCCTAATTCTATGGTTTTGAACTATAGTACCTAAAAATTTCAACTTAAATTCAGGAAATGGATAAGTAGCTTCTTTTAATATGGGGTTTTCGCTCGCCATTCTTGCCCAAGCGCACCATTTTGGTAATATTCTAGATAGAGAATCAATTGCCATCACAG
The DNA here is from genome assembly GCF_015207205.1 of Sphaerospermopsis sp. LEGE 08334. Lineage (NCBI taxonomy): Bacteria > Bacillati > Cyanobacteriota > Cyanophyceae > Nostocales > Aphanizomenonaceae > Sphaerospermopsis > Sphaerospermopsis sp. LEGE 08334. The sequence continues at coordinate 19,063 of NZ_JADEXH010000024.1, forward strand.
AGAAGAAATCAGCAGTCATAGGTACTAAGAAAAAGTCACTTGTCATCAGTAAATTTTGATTGATAGAGCCTAAACTGGGACTCATATCAATTAAAATATAGTCAGCATTGAATTTATTAGCTGTCTTTTCCAAAAGATCAGAAATTGCACCCGGCAAATTTTTGAGTGTGTGAATTGAACCACTTAGTTCTTGAGCAATACCTAATGTTACTTCGTATTCACCAAAGCCCACATGACCAGGTAATAAAAATAAACCTTCTTGTCCTTCTATGGGAATACAATCTACTGCTTCAATAGCTCTTGGTTGAGATTCAAAAGCAGGTGCTAAACCAGTTTTAATATTAGAATGTGTATTGTAGATATTTTCTATTCTCGCTTCATCTTCTTCTGTTTCTTCTTTTAAAGCCATACCTGTAAGATTACATTGAGGATCTGTATCCACAAAGATGACTCTCTTACCTTTTGCTGCAAGCATCCAACCTAAGTTAAAGGTAGTGGTGGTTTTGCTAACACCACCTTTATGATTAAATAAGGCGATTTTTTGAACCATTGTAATTATTTTGGTAAATGTCTGATTGGAAAATCTGTATTACTTAGTATAGCCTAAGTAAATTATTTAGGACTTAATACGCTCAAAACATTTGTAATAATTGAACTCTTATCTATTGCTGTTATTAAACTAAATTAAAATAATATTAACCAGCAATGATTAACCTATATCCATGCTAAAAAGATCCTTTCAAGAAGCTTTCATTTAACATAAAACCAGTGCTGGCTTGACTATATTTATTCTTTTAAAAATGGCTCAGGTCGGATTTGAACCAACGACCCCAGGCTTATGAGTCCCGTGCTCTAACCAACTGAGCTACTGAGCCAAACGTTTCATCAACATTAATTAATATAGCACACTATTTTGACTGTGGCAATGACCAAAACAAATTTTTTGCCAAATTTTTTCTTCCATATAGCCTTAGACAGAGTAGTTAGGACATCAATTAATAATTAAACTCTTACTCCTGCCTCCTGACTCCTGACTTCTGACTTCTGACTCCTGACTCCTGCTAGATTTCCAAAATAAAAGAGGGAGTCAAACTCCCTCCACAAACAAGACAATTACTAAATTAACCAGCAGCCAAGTATTTACAGGCGTGCCTGTGTCCGTGATGGCAAGAAAGCAATCGGGTTAACTGCGCCCTTACCTGCGGGGTGAACTTCAAAATGGATGTGGGGACCTGTGCTAAAACCAGTGCTACCCATCGCTGCAATGGTTTGTCCTTGTTCCACTTCTTGACCCACTTGCACTAAAATCCGGCTGTTGTGAGCATAGCGGGTCAAGCTGCCATCAGGATGGCGGATATCAACCAAGAGTCCATAACCACCGTTGTTCCAACCTGCTCTTTCTACCCTACCGGCAGACGAGGCGTAAATTGGTGTACCCACGCCGTTAGCAATATCAATACCTCTGTGCATTCTACCCCAGCGCCAGCCATAGCCAGAGGTAAGCACACCCTTAGCAGGCCAAATATGCGCGGTGGAAGAGGAAGGCTCTGTAGGTTCTTCAACAGACTTAGGCAGATATAAATCTACTGCTGCCAAAGGTGGTAAAGCTGGGGATACTCTGGTTCCGCGCAAGTTACCCAAGGAGTCACTAGAGTTGACACCAGCGGTAGGTACGTTTAACCTAATGCTAGAAGAACTACCAGAGGAGTTACCAGGTAAAGCTGTTTGCCTTGATAGGAATTGGGGGTTAATTGGCTCATTATTGGGTCGAGCCGCACTTACCAAGGGCTTAACCGGTTGTTGACTATAGCCTGGTTGTATCGGCTTGGGTACAGAAATTGATACCGCATTCAGTTGAGCATTAACTGGAAAATTTGTTTGATTATTGGCTTTCTCCACCACAACGGGGACTGGTGTATTTTCAGTTTCATCCACGTTAGCCACAGTTACACCAGACTTTTGAGCGCGGTATTTTTCCCTTAGTCTTTCAATTTCGGCTTGCAAGCTGCGGATACGCTCAGGACCTTTGAGCTTTGCTGTTTTTTGAGGTAGTTGTTGCTCTGTTGGTGTTTCTGTCGCAATATCCAGTTGTGAATTATCACCACCCACTGCCAAGGAATTAGTAGCAGTGAATTCAGTTTCTGCGGTTAGCGGCAGTTGATTCCCAGCTACAGGTACGGGAATAGCAACACTGCTGTTGTTCCTAGCGACTGGTGACTGTTTGACTACAGGTACGGGAATGGCAACACTGTTATTGTTGCTTTCCACTGGTGACTGTGGAATCAGAGGTAGATTAGCTTCTGGATCAAGTTTACTTAGAGGAGAAACAGCAAGTTTGGGATTGCTGCTAGGCCGGATGAAAGTAGGACTGATTGCTACAGTTGGCTGAGTGTAACTGGTACGCTCTGCTTTAGCTGTGGGAATAATCAGTTTTTGACTGATTTGCAACTGGTTGGGATCATCGAGATTATTAGCTTTGATGATATCGGAAACAGAAGTCCCGTAATTATCAGCAATCTCGGCTAATGTGTCTCCGGGTTTAACTTCGTAGGTTGTAGCTGCGGATTGCGCGACAATTGCGGGTGCGGGTGCAGGTGTTAATGCTTTCTGCACTGGCGTACTTGTTTGTTTATCCTGTTTTAACCTGGATATCAGGTCGGCTTGGTTAGCATCTATCACCTCTGACGACTGTACTGGCAAACTGTTATCAGCTACAGTTGTTGGTTGTGCTACGTCAATACCAGTTTCTGATAAGTTATTGGTCTCATCAGGCCGCAACTGGGCAAGACTATTTCTTAACCGGTTGGATTTTTCCTGTAAGCGATTGATTGCGAACTCTTGCTGCGCTTTTAGTTGTGCATTAACATCATTGCTAACTGGGTTTGCTGATTCTACTATTAAGACTGGGGATTGAGAATCAGCAACACCCTGATTTTGAGAAAATTGCGATTCTGTCTGGGACAGTGGTTGTTCTGTTTGTAACCGAGATTGAACTGAGTTGTTATTCAATCCCTGCTCTACTTGGGGTTGCAAGTAGACAGCATTTTTGTTAGCTTCTGATGTTTGAATTTGTACAGCCATTTCCTTGGCTGCAACTGGCCATTTAGCTTCAAGCCCAGGCATTTGCGAAACTGCTGTTGGTTCCCCGACAATGACAGGATTTTCAGGCACGCTCGCTGAAGGGACGGCTTGGGACTCCAGCTTTGTGGCCGCAAATTTTATCTCAGTGTCAGAAGCAGCAGGAATTGTTGAGGCTGCTTTTTGACTGCCAACAGGCGCGGCTGCTTGGGCTTGATCGCTTTGTCGAGTCACCAAAAGGCTGGTTGCGCCCATTGAGATTGCCAAGCCAATCATCGCGGCTTGGGTTCCCGCTCGGCGGTTTGTTTTGTGAATTGTCTCATTTGACGGCTCGATCACGACACCATCGCTGTTGGGAGTATTGTTTAACACAGCCTTTACTCTCTTTTTCAATGCTCGTTTCAAAGACGACCTCCTATGATCACGCTTCGCTTAACTGATCTTGATTTTTCTGTTGGATATTAATCCATAATTTGAGATCACATCAAACGATAGATCAAGATCACATTTACCAGAGATACTTAGGCAAGATTAACCTGCTTCTCTGATTTAGACAAGTTCACACTTGTTAGTCAACCTTAAGGTTTTTGCGTTGAATTGTCTGTTTTCACTCCTCACAAAACCCAGGATTTTTCGCTCTTGACAGTTATGCCTGATGCTCATGCTTTCAAAGCGGGGACTGGACAAATCTAATAGCTTTGATCCCGTCCACTATCGCTGTTAGCATTTGCTCTGCTGCAACTTTGAAAAAAACGATGTTCCTGCTGTAGATATTTTCTAAGTTTTTTTATCTAATCAGTCTTATCAACAGGAGACTTTACGGCTTTTATTTCCTAAAAAACAACCGTACAAATCTGCCGCAGTTTCTGATATGGTTGATTGTATTTCATAATACAAATAGCTAAGATGCTTGACAGTAAATGCTTTGATGATTTTACCTCTGACAGAGATAAAATTTCAATTCACTAAAATCTATCACTGTCTCTTGGCTTGGAATCAAAGTTTCTATACAAATTTCTTATATGACCATCTTTGGACTCAGCAGTTTTTTTATCTAGGTTGATTTAGTATATAAGTGTTGTTACATCTAAACCTCACTTCAGTAATAATACTTAAATAGTTAAGTGGAGAATTTGCTTCTTTCCTGACTAATTCAGTCTTTATAAGTAAAACCTAACTAACTATTGTAGATACCCTAACTGTCGTCGGCATTCAAACAAGCCAATAGCCACACTTACGGATAGATTCAAGCTGCGAACGCCGGGTTCGTACATGGGTATGTAGAGGGTGGAGTGACAGACATTGAGAACATCTGGCGGTAAACCTGTGGTTTCACTGCCAAACAATAACCAATCATCGGTTTGATACTGGTAGTTAATATAGTTAAAACTGCCACGAACGCTAAACCCCAATAATCTGCCGCCTCGCTGTTGATGGACGATTTGGAATGCTTCTGGGGATTCATGATAGTGCAGTTTGACGTAAGGCCAGTAATCTAAACCTGCTCTTTTGAGGTAGCGATCGCTAATTTCAAATCCTAATGGACCTACCAAATGCAATTCTGTCCCTGTAGCGGCACAAGTACGGGCAATATTGCCTGTATTTGGGGGAATTTGCGGGTTAACTAAAACTACCTGGGGCATAAGACAAGTCAAAAGTTAAAAGTTAAAAGTCAAAAGTCAAAATCCAGTAGAAACCAAGGAAGATACTGGGGTTTATGAGTATATCAGAGAAAATATACCTAAAAACACATATAGACGATATATAGGTTTTGTTAATAGGCATGAACCACTAGGGACACATTAGATTTTTAAAACAAATAAGGTCAAGGAGGCAGGAGAATTTTAGATTTTAGATTTTAGATTGGATTCATGAAATACAATCCAAAATCCAAAATTGTCTCCCCAGTCACCACTAGGTGACGACAGAGGAACACAATAATTTGCTTTCTAGTTCTTGTTCCCGTTCTTGGGTAGCAATGATGGCTTGTTTAATGACTTGCTGGGCATCGACACCAAGTTTGTGTAACTGTAACCATTGTTGGGCTTCGTTGCCTTCACGGAGAATTTTCTGTAAGGGAGACAGGAAACAACCGAAGCCTTGTTGTTTGGCTATGCCCCAAACTTCTTGATATAGCTGGTTAATCCAATCTCTGGCGAGTATGGTACTACCATCTTGCCAATGTTGCAATTGGGCATCAAGACTGGATGTGGCTGCTGCCATTTCATTTTTAGCGGTTATGTTAATTAGTTCTTCAGGTGAGAAACTGCTTTGGGTTAAGGGGTCAATATTGGGGTTGTCAATGATTTGCAATAACCGCGCTTCTAATAAGGCTGTAATTGCTAATAAGGAAATAGGATCAGTTACTAAATCACAAATTCGCAATTCTAAGCGATTTAAATCATAAGGACGGTGATCGCCATTGGGTCTCACTGATGTCCACAAATGTCGGACATTGTGCATTTTTTTAGCTTTTAACTGTGCTTCCACCCATTGAATATGATGGTCATGACTGGCAAATAGAGGTACATGACTGGGAGTTTGGGGGAAGAGTCCCCACCGGGTAGAATGATAACCGGTGGCTTTACCATCTAAAAATGGTGATGAGGCGCTTAGGGCAAGGAAAAGTGGCGCTTCTATACGGATAATCCGACAGGCACGCATTAATATTTCCGGATCGGAAATGCCAATATTAATATGTACGCTGGCGGTGACAACTTTTGTCCCGTAGGTTTGCTCAATGTAGTCATGATAAGGGTTAGTGAGGTCAGAACGGTAAAAGCGATCGCTTCTTCCCAAAGACAGGGTACTCCCTGGTATCAATGTGTAATTGTTTAACCGCTGCAAATATTTCCGTAACTGCTGACGTGGGCGCAATAAGCCACATAATTGATTTTCGTAACTGGTGGAAGCTTTAGTTATGTATTCTACGTTGCGGCTATCTGGCTCTCGCATAAATCCCTGTAAATCCGCAACAATTTGGTCGGAGAGACCAACTATTTCACCTTGAGGTGTGCCAGTATACATCTCAATTTCAAAGCCTTTCGTTAAGACCACTTTATTTTGCTCCTTGGCTCTCCTAATTTTAATAAATAAATTGTATCAAATTTAACGATTTTTTGCATCTGGGGATTGGGGATTGGTGATTGGGTAGTAATTTCTAATTACGAATTATCTATTACCTATTACCCATTACCTATTACCCAATTATGAATTACTCATTATTTTTGCTCTTGCAGAATTGATGGTTGCATCAGATAAATCACATAATGCTGCTAAGGAAATTCTGCCTTCATTTAATAAGGAAGTTACCCTAGTTGATGCTGCTTCTGATATGCGCTTACCGCTACGAATTTGAATTTTAAATTTATCAGCCATACCATCGAAAATCACCAAAAGAGATATATTTTTCCAAATAATTTGTGTAGGTTGAATCACCTTAAAAGCAGTGACTATTTTTCCTGCTTCTGGTACATGAAATGTTAATCCTGAATTTTGAATAATCTGCTGTATTCTTTCCAAAGGTAAAATAGAGATATCAATATTTATATGTTCTATTTTCACTAAGTTGGCTAAATCAGGTAATTTCATAGAGACATCATGATTTAAATCTTCGTTTTTACAGGTAAGTTTACCTTCTAAAAAATCGGTAACTGCATAAATTTCCACTGTATAAGCCGGCAGTGGTACTGTACCTTTTTCATAAAATAATTGTCCTTCTGGGGTAACGGTAATAGGTGATTTCAATGCCAAAGTTTGTAATGATTGAAGTGTGGAAATTGTACTGTGAACAAATACAGGATCAAGTCCCAGGATAGATGCTAATTCATCTCCTGTTGGTGGGGGTTCAAATTCCAGTCCAGCACGGATGATAAACTCTTCCATGACATTAAATGGACGTGGTTCTTTAACTGTTAATTCTAAGGTATTTTTACGCAAACTATAGCGAAATTGACGGGCTGCAAAAACTGATAATTGGGGATTTTCTGTTTCAATTTCGGTGACTATATTTTTGAGATGCGGATCAATATTTCTATCAACAGAACCAGGAAACATCAATAAAACCTCCATGACGAGTGGCGAGATTTGCTACTTCTGAATACATTCGACCAACTTTACCAGAGTTGCTGGTAAATAAATCGTGACAACCAACAATTACTAATAATTCTTGAGCGCGAGAAAAAGCGACGTTTACCCTTTCTGGTTTTTTAGCAAATCCCACATCTCCTAAAGGATTATTCCGCACCATACTCACAATTACAACTGGTCTTTCCATACCTTGAAATCTATCAACTGTACCTGTTCTAATGTGCAATGATGGAAAAAGTTCCGGTTGTAAACGTTCATCTATTTTTCGCAGTTGAGCGCCATAAAATGTAATAACTGCTATTTCTTTTTTAGGTTCACCATTAGCAACTCTAGAACGCCAAGCATTTTCAAAATCTTGACAGATTTTTTCAATGACATCTACTTCTTGGGGATTAAAAAATGATGTTCCTAATTTTTCTTCTGCAAATTCATCTTCTCTAGGCGTTGTCACCCACACTAAATGATGTTCTGGTTTAATGATTTCACCTGCTAAATTATGGGCGCGTTTGCTATCTGGTTCTAAAATGCCACATTCTAATTTACCATCATAAAACTGATTGATTGCTCCCATAATATTGGGGTGCATTCGATATTGGGTATTGAGCATTTGTTTAATGCTATTATCGGCATTTTCAAACTGAAATTTAAATAAGGATTCTTCGAGAAATCCCATTTCTTCTCTAGAATGTCCCATTGTTTCTGCGACTTCTTCTATTGTGTCAATTTCTAGCATTGGTGGTAGTTGTCGGTGATCTCCTACCATGACTAATTTTTTGGCTTTCAATGCGGGGATAACTAATTCTGGAGGTGTACATTTACTTACTTCATCAATAATGACAACATCAAAATATTTAAATTCTTCCGAGAAATTGTAATTTGCAGCTTGCACGCAGGTGATACCAACGACGTTAGCATTATCTAAATAAATTTGTCTTAAATCGTTACTATCTCTTTCTGAAGGTTGACGTAGTTTGGTAATCCAATCTTGGACAAAGTTTTGATATTTCCGCAAATAATCTTCTTCATTTTGTAGTTGTTGTTGCCAAGGATCAAATTGTTGTTTTATCTGCTGCAAAAATTCCAAATTCAAGAAATCTGTTTCTGTGGTTTTGGGCTGAGGTTTAAATTGATCAGGTATTTGTTGCCAAGTCATCTCGCACCAATTTTTTTCTATGATTAAATCATTCGGGATCTGGGATTTTAATTTTTCTTCTATTTCAGTTAATTTAATTTTTGCTTTTTCAAGTTTTTGTAAAGAGGTTTTGCTGGTTTTATTTATTTTTACTAGTTCCTCTTTTAAAGATTCTTGAATATTCTCGAATACTGAGAAAGCATCTAAGGAGGAATTTAAATCATCCAGATGAGTTATGCAAGTTTCCCAAAGCTGCACTTGTTTCTCAAATTCTTGATGCTGTTCCCAAATATTTGCTTGTTTTGCTAAATATTGTTGTGTGAGATTTCGTAATTTTACAGGTAGCTGTGGTTGTTTATTCAGCTGTTCCAAAATTTTTACAACTCTTTCCAGCAGGAAATTAGCATCTTGACTGGCTTTTTCTACCTGAGTTTGAGTTGCCAATATTTGTTCTTGGGTAATTTGATTATTTGGAGGTTGATTTAACTGTTGTTGTTTGTGCAAATTATTAAGTTGTTGCTCTGCTTCTGTTTTTAATTTGAGAACACATTGACGAGAATTAGCAAGAATTGTATCTAATAATTCTTGGGTAATTCTAGTTAAAGTAGAATCCAGGTTATTTAATTCATAAGATGCACTGTAGGTTTGTTGCAGTTGAATTAAAAAACTCTGGGCATTTTCAACTAATAATTGACGTTGTTTTGTAGTGAGTAATTGATACTTTTGAAACTGTTGATATGTTGCTTGCCATTTTTGGCGATCGCTCTTTTCCAAGAATAAGAGAATTTGACTAAAATTTTGCTGCATAAAATAGCTAAAATTATGCTTTTTACCCCTTCTATCAGTACAATTACCATCAATTTCATAAGACAATGCTTTGATTAGTAATTCCCATTCTGGTAATTTAATTTGGTAATTCTTTGGTAAGATTGGTAAGTTTAAGTTTTTAGCAAACATCAATAAACCCAGTGGTAAATGCAGCATTTCTTCAGTCAATAATAAATCAGATTGCTGGCAATTTTCCAAAACTTGGTAAAGATGGGAATATGCTGTAGTTTTCCACTCTTTAACTGCTGCGATAATATAATCAATTTCTCGTTTACGGTTTTCCCAATTTTGAATGGTTGGTTGTAGCTTTTGCTCCTGATTAATAGACTTTTGATACTCTGTTTGTAACTGATGTAAATAGGCTGATTTTTTTTGGAAAACCTGTACTAATTTCGCTAAGTCTGACATAGCGATAGTTGCATCATAAGCATAGGTGAATGTTGATTGAAATCCGGCAATTTCCTTGGCTATGGTTTCCCGCAACCAGACAGCTAAACCGAAGGCATCACCCACAGGACAAATAACCCCCAGTTCATCGGTATACTTAATAGCTTGATTGACTTTTTCCCGAAAATCTCCTACTAGATTATTTTCTAATGTATAAGGTTGCAAACGGGGTAAAAAATCTTTAATTTCTGGCTCATCCCAATTGATATTTTGTGGTTTATTGATAATATCTTTTAACCCATTAATTAAAGATTCAATTTCATTTTTATGCTCAAGCAATTCATGATAGACAGTTTCTTGAGTTATGTAAACATTCTCTAATTTTATCTTTTCATCTTTTAATTTCTTTTGTTTCTGATTGACTTTTTCCACTAATTTTAAGTAATCTGTAAATCTTTTCGATGTTGTTAATAGCTGCTGAAGAATTTGTATATTTTCTCTGTGTTGATTGAGATTATTTTCACAGTCATTAGCAGTATTTTCTAACCATCTGTTAATTACTTGGTCTTCTAAAAATCCTTGTCCTTCTTCTCCAACTTTTTCAGCTTTTCCTTTTCTGACAGCGCGGATAACTGGATTGTGAACTAAGCGACTTAAAGCATTATCAACTGCTAAATTAGCTTGAGAAGTAATTAATGTGCGACCACCACGCAAAGCTATTTGATAGCAAATTTCGGCAATTACAGTCGTTTTACCTGTTCCTGGTGGACCTTGAATCAAAACTAAATCTTCTGCTGCCATTACCTTCTCTACAGATGCTTTTTGACCTGAATTTGCAGCAGATAATAACAAATCTTGTGGTTTTAGTTTAACAGTTTTTTGAATAGGTCTGGCTTGGGAAGCGTCAAATAAGAAATCTCCTAAATATGGGTTTTGTGTCCGTCCTTGTTTTAATTGTTCTAATGCTTTTTCTTTACGCTTAATTTGTTTAATATCACCAGCAGCATCAAAAAATAAGTATCCTTTTGTTGGTATTTGATAATTTTCCGATGCTATATATTCTACTAATTCCCGCTCAAGTCTGATGTGAATAAGATTATTTCTGTGGTCAATTTTTTCAATATTTCCTAATTGACGACTAGTGCGACGAGTTATTTCAGTAGGTACAGAATCAGAAAATTTGATATCTTGATTTTTTGCCTGTTTTACCCTTTCCCAAAAGTTTTCTACATCTAAATAATTCTCTTCATCACCATCAAGGGTAGCTGAGTTAATATCAATTTTTAAGGCGATTTCTTTTTGTTTGCAGTCATATTCGGAGTGGAAAAATTTGACACAAAATTGTCTGGCTTTAGCAATACGTTCTTCAATTTTCAAAAAAGCTTTCCATGCTTGTAGTTGGTCTTCGGTGGGTATATGATTACCGCATATTGGCATTTTATTTATTTGTGCCAATCTCTGGGGAGAAATATTTATAGGCTCATAATAATTAGGAACTAACTGCAATGGTAATGGTAAAGCATAAGCGTCAATTCTTCCTCTTGATAGTGGTAATAAATAAACTGAGAGAATTTTTAAACCACCAGTACCATTTTTTTTCACTGCGGCTCTCAATCCTAAAGTTTTATTTAGTTCTTTCAATCTTTTGGGTAGTTGAAACTCACTGTCATCTGAAGCAATGGTTAAATCCCAAATTTCCTCTCCTGTATCTTTTCCCTTACCTTGACGGCGAAGATAAAATAGGCAAGTTTTTTTACCTATACATTCAAAAATCAATTCATGAGCGCGTTCTTTTTTTTCTCGAAAGTTGGAATATGATGTAACTGCTTGTTGTCCTTCAAAGCTACGAATTAAGTTATCAATTGTGGAATTTAATAAGCTATAGCCAAAGGTTTCTGAATTGTTTATTTTCACTAATTTCTGTTGCATGGATGTCCTGATTGTTTTTGATTTCACACCAAGAGGAATAAGGTTAGAGATAGTTTTAAAGATGAAACTGGTGATAAACCTGACTGGCGGCTCGATGTAATAAAGAATGTCTCCAAACAAGAGATTTCATATCATCAGCATAACCACCACCAATCACGCAAGCCACTGGATACCCAGCACTGACACAGGTTGTTAAAACCTGCATTTCGCGGCGAAAAATTCCAGTGTCGGTGAGAGATAATTTCCCTAGTTTATCATCTATATGGGTGTCAACTCCAGCGTCATATAATACTATATCTGGCTTAATTTCTGTTAGCAAGTCTGGTAGGTAATTAGCTAGGGTTTGTAAATAAGCATCGTCTTCCATTCCTAGTGGTAATGGTACATCTAAATCACTTGTTTGTTTGGTACTAGGGAAGTTAATTTCGCAGTGCATGGAAAATGTAAAAACGCTTTGATCATTTTCAAATATAAATGCGGTTCCATCTCCTTGATGTACGTCTAAATCAACAATTAAAATCTTTTTAGCAAGTCTTAATTTTTGTAAAACGCGAGTAGCAATTGCTAAATCATTAAAAATACAAAAACCAGATCCATAATTAGGAAAAGCGTGATGTGTTCCACCCGCAGTATTACAAGCTAAACCTTGGTTTAATGCTAGTTTAGCCGTTAAGATTGTTCCACCGACTGCTACACAGGTACGATTTGCTAAAGCTGGACTCCAAGGTAAACCAATGCGTCTTTGTGCTTTTGCTGCTAATGTTCCTTCGCAGTAAGCTTGTACATAACTTTTAGTGTGGACTAATTCTATTAATTCTTGCGATGGACATTCAGGAGTGTGAAACTGTTCTGGATGTGCTACCCTGTCAGTCAATAGTAATTCATACAGTTGTCGAAATTTCGACATGGGGAAGCGATGTCCAGGTGGTAGAGGTGCAATATAATCTTGATGGTAAATAATTGGTAGATCCATTACTTAGGTGAAGTACACCAATAAATTTTGAGGTTAACTACTACTGATACTGAGAATTAAGTCTCAAAAATCAGTCTCCAACTAGATTGTCGTCAGCAAACAATTAATTTATTTGTGTTTTTCAAAGTAAGAAAAGTAACTTCTTTTTAGGTATAAATCGGATTTTAGTAAACATATCATCAACTATTTATCATTGCTATAATGTATCACATATTTTTGCTCGGATGATCATTATACATCAATTTCTCTGGAAAAACTTAGCGAGTTTAATTTGCTAATTGTTGATATCCTAATTTTCAGGTCAGCATTCAGCTTTTCGCTTCTAGCTATATTCCTGAGTTAACCATCGTTCTCAATCTTGACTCTTGTAATTTTCAACTGTCAATTCACTATCAAATATAACTATGATGCAATGGATTATACCTCTTATATTTATTCTAGTTGGCTTTCTGGCTGGCATAATTGGCGAAAAAGTTATTTTTAATAGAATTAAAAGCTTTGTTATTAAGCGACAAATTCCTGGAAGTGAGATTATATTTCAATCACTGCACAGAATGACCTTTATTTGGTTTGTTTTGGCAGGTTTTTTTTGGGCTATTCTTAGTTCTCCTGTTAAACCAGGTATTGCTAATGTTCTGCAAAAAATCATCACCATAATTTTATTATATTCTGTAACTTTAGTTTTAGCTAGACTGACTGCCGGTTTTGTCAATTTATTTGTTCAACGTACCGAGGGAGTTTCTACATCCCTGCTCTCTAATTTAGCTAAAACAATTGTTTTAGTTTTGGGAACATTAATTCTTTTGCAAACTGTGGGTATTGAAATTACTCCCATAGTTACCACCTTGGGAATTGGAGGTTTAGCTGTTGGTTTAGCTCTCCAAGACACCTTAGCTAATTTATTTTCTGGTTTTTATTTAGTTATTTCTAAGCAGGTAAGAGCAGGGGATTATGTTAAATTAGATGATGGTCATCAAGGTTATGTCACAGATATTACTTGGCGAAACACCACAATCAAGGAAATTTCTAATAATGTGATCATTGTCCCTAATTCTAAATTAGCTTCGGCAATTTTTACTAATTATCATCTACCTGCAAAAGAAATTACTTTAACTATGAATGTGGGTGTTAGTTATGATAGCGATTTGGAATTAGTGGAAAAAGTGACTATAGAAGTCGCTAAAGAAGTGATGCAGGAAATTGCACCAGAATTAATTCAGATTGAACCTTATCTAAGGTTTCACACTTTCAATGATTTTAGCATAGATTATACTCTTTATATGCGAGTCAGTGAATATTTTGACCAGCGCATTGGTAAACATTTGTTGGTGAAGAAGTTACACAAACGCTATCAACAAGAAGGTATTGAAATTCCTTTTCCAATTAGAGAAGTTTATATGCGTAGCGTTTAATTTAATTACGTATGATTTTGTATGGTTTTAGCAGTGCTAAACCCATACTGGAATCAGGAAAAAGATTCAAATACAAAAAACTCCTTGATATCCTTGAACTACTGATTTCTTGGGTGAGTATCTGTGTTAAAAATTGTGCTTTCCCTCACTGTCACCTCTCACCTTTTCTAACAGGTTTAACTGTATATTTGGAAGCAAAATCAGCAGTTTCACCTGCACTTACCATAGACCTATATAACAAGGCACTAACTTCGGCTCTGGTAGCTTGCTTGTCACCGTTTAATAATTTTACATTGGGATAGTTGACAATTACGCCATTTTCTGTGAGTGCGGCGATAAATTCGCGGTGTTCGCTTCTGATAGTATAAGCATCATTATAAATAGACAAAATATCTTTTGTAGAACCGCTAAATTTATAATTCAATCCTTTAGCTAAGGTAATTAAAACATCGAGACGTTTCAGTTTTTGTGTGGGGTTAAAGTTTCTGCTGTTAACAACTGTGAAAAAACCCATTTCGTAACTTTCACGAATAGCATTATAAGCCCAATAATCTGGAGGAACATCTCGAAAATTTATAGCTTTTCGTACTTTACTTTTAATAAATGTCTTTTGCAAGAGGGCTGCTAGTTGGGCGCGAGTAACTGGGGCGTTAGGGCGAAATGTACCATCAGGATAGCCATCAATGATTTCCATTGCTGCCAATTCGGCGATATAATCTTTAGCCCAGTAATCTTTGGGAATATCAGAAAAGTTGACTCGAATACCTTGAGCTACACCCACTGAGCGATATTTAGCTAATAACTCGTGAAGTTGAAATGTGGAGTTGTTACCGAGTTGGGTTAACTTTACCAAACTGCCAGGAATAGATGTTAAGGCTGGTGCTAATTTAGGATCATAGACGGTAATGGTTTTACCTGCTAGGGCAAACTCGCCTTCACTAAAGGTTGCAGGATAAACGCTGGTTTGAGCAACGTTAGCAAAACCCGCTGCTTGGTATTGAGTAATGTTGAGATTTTCGGAACTGGTGAGGAAGGTAACTTTTTGGTTTTTGAGTTCTGTGAAGTAGTCGTATTTGATAGCTGCATCTCTGTCAATGATGCCATCTTCGTTATTATCAACTCCATAAAAGACTCGCACTACTGGATCTTCAGTGGGATTGGCTGATAAAATCAGGTTTACTGTTGTATGATTAGGCAAACAAGCAAATTCGGTATAGCCAATAAAACGGTTTTTAGTATCATACAATCGGACAACAATGCGATCGCCCAATTTAAAACCATTGACAAATTTGGCTTTCTGCTTAATTTTATATTTGTAATCGCCTAAAAATCTTTCTTTGAGATATTTACCACCATATTTACCTTTAATAGATATCCGGGCAATTACTTCTGATATTTTACCACCTGGTTGCCAGATATATAAAGTAAATCCTGACTTTTCTCTCCTGGCAGAAGCAGTAGGAGTTGATGTTTCTTCCTCTTGAGTAGTTTCTTGTGCTAAAAGCTGCTGATCATTGATTGTTGATGGGATTGTAACAGATACAGCAGATAGTTGAGATGCAGCCAAGGTAGAATGTATTGGCGACAAGGCTATGAGAGAAACTGACGCTATCAGGACTTTCCTAGAATTAGTTAATCTACTTAAAATCATAGTATTTTATCAATTGATAATTGACAATTGACAATTGATAATTGTTTCATTCAAGGTTTAAAACCTCCCCTCTGAAGGGGAAAAAACCCAAAAAAATCCGCTTTTTCAATCCTCTGACTTTCAGGGAGAGGTCATTGTCAATTGTCCATTGTTAATTGTCCATTATTGAACTGACATTATAACACTACATAGGTAATATTCAGTAGTTATTTTGATGCTACGTGAAAGTTACAGGTGCTAGTGTACATCTTATGTAGTTTTTTCGCTCATGTTTTGTCTAGAATGCCAGGAGGATTAGCATAAAGAAACAATACTTTAGGAATCTTAACGAATGACGATTACAACCCAGAATTTACAAACCATAGAAAAACAAGTTTGGACTTGGCAAGATTATAAAATTCAATATACTGTGATGGGTACAGGTCAACCCTTGGTACTCATTCACGGTTTTGGTGCTTCTATAGGACACTGGCGCAAAAATATAGCTGTTTTAGCCAATGCTGGTTATCGGGTGTTTGCTGTAGACTTACTAGGTTTTGGTGGTTCGGACAAAGCGACCATTAATTATAGCATGGAAGTGTGGGTAGAACTGTTAAAAGATTTTTATGATTCACACATTCAAACACCGGCTATATTTATAGGAAATTCCATTGGCGCACTGTTGAGTTTAATAATTCTCACAGAACATCCTGAAATTGCTGCTGGGGGAGTATTAATAAATTCTGCTGGTGGTTTGAGTCATCGTCCCCATGAATTAAACCCGGTTTTACGAGTGTTCATGTCCACTTTTAACAAGTTAGTAGCTAACCCAGTCACAGGAAAATTTGTTTTTAACCGCATTCGCCAAAAATCACAAATTCGCCGCACATTGTATCAAGTATATTGCGATCGCCAGGCTGTAACAGATGAACTTGTTGATTTACTTTATACACCATCTTGTGATCCAGGAGCGCAACAAGTTTTTGCTTCCATTCTCACCGCACCTCCAGGACCTGCTCCCGAAGAACTATTACCGCAGTTAAAATGGCCTTTGTTAGTAATTTGGGGTGCTAATGATCCTTGGACTCCAATTACCGGAGCTAAAATTTACGAAGAGGCGGGTAACAATGGTAAAGATATTCAAATTGTGCCTATTCCTAACGCCGGTCATTGTCCCCATGATGAAGTTCCAGATATTGTCAACGCTGCAATAATTGACTGGTTAGCACAGAAAAACTGGAAGTCCGTAGGATAAAACATCAAAACCATCTGAAATGGGTAATGGGTAATGGGTAATTTGTGAATATCATTACCTGTTACCTAATTCCTCTCTCAACTGAGGACAATCTTTTTTCAAATTTTGTCTTGACAAAATAACATTTATATGTGTTTTTTATGATAGAGTTTGATGTCAATCATGGATATAAAGAGAATAAACCCTACAACAATTATCCAGATTTTTCCGCATTTGGCTATCAAGTAATTCAAGAATTAGGCAGAAACTCAGAAGGAGGACGCATTACTTATTTAGCTAATCATATCAAATCTCAAAAACAAGTAGTAATAAAGGAATTTTGTTTTGCAAATACAACTGCTGACTGGTATGGTGTGAAAGCTTATGAAAGGGAAATGCAGTTTTTACAAAGATTAAATCATCCCCGCATCCCTCATTATATAGATTCTTTTGAAACACCAGGATGTTTCTATTTAGTCCAAGAATATAAAAACGCCCCATCATTAGGTTTGAGACGCTGCTTTCATCCCCAAGAAATAAAGGAAATTGCTTTATCAATTTTAGATATTTTAGTTTATCTACAAGAACAAGAACCTAAAATTATTCATCGAGATATCAAACCAGATAATATTTTATTAGACCAGCAATTACAAGCTTATTTAGTAGATTTTGGTTTAGCAAAGACACAGGATAAAAAAGCAGTTTTGAGTACATTGGTTGCTGGTACTCCGGGGTTTATTCCCCCAGAAGCAGAATTTGGATATCCTTTAACAGCAGCAGCTGATTTATATAGTTTAGGTGTAACATTAATTTGCTTGTTGACAAATAGTCGGTCTGCGGATATTGGTAAATTAATGGATGATAAATGTCGCTTTAATTTTCAGGAATTACTTCCTGATATCAGTCCAAGTTTTTGTTCATGGTTAAAGAAAATGGTTGCACCAAATCGTAAATATCGTTATGCTAATGCTGCGGATGCTTTAGCAGCACTAATACCTATTCCGGTGATGGGTTCTGGTACAATATCAGATCAGATATTAGATATTTGGTGGATCGCAATAAATCAACAAAAAATTATAGCTCTGCTGGGTTTAAGTGTGACGGGAATTTTATTAGGTTTAGGCTCAAATTTTATGATTTCTCAACTAGGTGATGCTATAAATTCTAATGTCGAGTTAAAGCCGAATTTAATAGAAGTGAATAGTAGTAAAAATAATAATTATTTAGTCAAGTAATTTAAAATATATAATTGTTTATTTATTACAAAAAAACATGGGTAAAAGTTATTAACTAATTCTCAACCAAGCAATTAATAGCTTATGAATGAATCTTTTGTAATTGTTTTAGGTTCCTTAAAATATTACTTGCCTTGCGTTGAAATTCAAGTTCTGAAATAATATACCCATGATCAAGAAGTAAAACAGGCTTCTAGTCTGTTGACGGCAAATTGTCAAATATTAACCCTTTCCTAGCCATCGTTTGCGCCATTTTGAAGTTGTTTCTAAGGAACTCGTTTCTTGTTCTTGTCGCCTTCTGCTTAATATTAACTCACCAGTATCACTTAAAGAAGGATCTCGATAAGGAATAGCAGCACGAGTTTGTAAATGTTCTTTTTCGGCCACTGAAAGGGGATAAATCCCTGTAATGTCATTTACCCCATCGGGATATGCTCCAATAGTACCAGGAGTGCGCCTTCCTACAGGTGCGGTAGAACCTATTACCAACTTAGCCGCTAAAAGTGCAGTGCGTACAGCAGCAGCACAGGAATAAGTCGCTAATAAACCATCTCTGTGTAAACACTGCGTTAATTTTTGTATAAATTCTACAGTCCATAATTGGGGACAATGGGGTGGTGAAAAGGGATCAAGAAAAATAGCATCTGCTAAAAAACCTGATTTACCTACTTCTTGAATTAATTTTCTAGCATCACCTATGAGTAATTTGGCTTGTAAGCGATTTGTTTGACAATAGTGCTTAAATGCCAGTTCGTTTAAAATAGTTCTATACTCATCATCCCAATCATTAAATATATCCTGGCTCATCGCTGCTTTGGGAACTTCAGGATTTATTTCTAAACCAATAACTTCCACTATACAAGTAGGATTTTCTTGCCAAATTACTTCCAAAGCAGCCGCTGTATTGTATCCTAGACCATAACAAATATCTAAAATTTTGACTATTCCTTTCTTGGCTACTTTCTGTACTTGAGTGGGAACTGCAAATTTTAGATAGCTCTCTTGTTTTGCTCCATAATTACTATGAAAAGCTTCATTAAATTCTTGGGAGAAGAATGTAAACGAACCATCTTTTGTCGATTGAAGTGTAAAATTATTTGTATCTGACATTTTTCTCGTTACCTCATTTCAATATTCATCATTCAGCAGTTAGGATACTGGGTGAGCGAAAATAACCTTCCTCCTGTCACCTGTCACCTGTCACTTATGATTAATCATCAATTTGTTGTTTCTCTCGAATGGCTATTTACCCATCTTAATGATTCCCAAGTAGTCATTATTGATTGTCGCTTTTCTTTGGCTGATCCACAATTAGGACAAAACCAATATCAAACAAGTCATATTCCAGGAGCTTACTATTTAGATTTAAATCAGGATTTATCTAGCCCTGTCGCTGAACATGGGGGAAGACATCCTTTACCTAACCCCAATAATTTAGCAGATAAATTAGCAAAAATTGGGGTAACATCGCAAAAAACTTTAGTAGTCGCTTATGATGATTCACGTTTGGCTTTTGCATCTCGTTTGTGGTGGTTATTGCGTTATTTAGGACATGAACAAGTAGCCGTTTTAGATGGTGGTTTTGCTGGTTGGCAAAAAGCTGGTTATCCTGTTACAGATATAATTCCAGCACTTAAAAAGGAAACTTTTACACCTCATTTAAATCAAGAAAAAGTTGTAGATTATGTTTATGTTAAAAATTTCAAAGATAGTCCAGATGTAGTTTTAGTAGATTCAAGAGATGGCGATCGCTATCGTGGAGAACGAGAACCAACCGATAAAATAGCTGGTCATATTCCTGGTGCTGTAAACTATCCTTGGCAAGAAGTCACCGACACTTCCGGTTTCTTACTTCCCCAATCAGAACAACGTCAGCGATGGGAAAAAATAGCACCTACTACAGAAATTTTAGTTTATTGTGGTTCTGGTGTAACCGCCTGTGTCAATTTACTTTCTTTAGAACTAGCTGGAATTTCCACAGCTAAACTTTATGCAGGTAGTTGGAGTGATTGGATTAGTTATTAGAAATAGAGAATAGAGAATAGGTGATGGGGGACTGGACACTAAAGAACTAACTAGAAAAATCAATCGATCTAATAACAACGCCAATAATAACTCCAACAATCGCTCTAACAATAGAGAATCTAGGCGCGAACAAAGATTTATCAACCGTCCTACCAGAGATAATTTAGGAAGAGAATCAATCAGGAATAATCCTTTGGGATCAATAGATTCTTTTGTCAAAACAGGAGAAGTCATCCGCGAAAATAGACAGAATAACAACCCTGGAAATAATCCTAGAAATAATCCTGGTAACAATTAAGTTTTGAGTTAATAATGGATCGGGAGTTTTAATTTGACTTCATTCATCTATCTTCATGGCTTTGCTTCCAGTCCTAAATCAACCAAAGCACAGGATTTGAGCGAGGTTATTCATCTTCCCCTACCTGCCCTGCGTCCCCTGCTTGCTGCCTTCTGCTTTCTGTTCCCTGCTATATAAAACCTAGACAAAGCTAGACTTTACTTTCTACTTCAACGGGAGCATGGGAGCGGTTATCCCTCAGTAGACTTGCACGCTGTAGCCCAACGCGACTTTCTCAGGTTAAGATTTGGAAACAGACTATCACTATCAATCCTTGGTTTTCGCGTCGGTAATAGTCTGATTCAATACTTGATATCTGAGGATTATATATCAAGTTGGCATTTTTCTGAGCTAACTTATGTCCATTTTTGTTAACATAAGTATATTTTTGTCTATAAAATGGTCAACTTAGGACAAGCTCTTAATAGTTCCCTAACAACTAACAAATGATGCTTCCATTTATTCGTTCTGATTTAAACCAATTTTCTGCTTACAAACCCCACCCCAGCAGCAATACAAGCGAACAGGTTGCAACGCAATTTGATCGGCTGGATACTAATGAAAGTCCCTATGATTTGCCATCAGAGATCAAAGAAAAATTAGCATGGACTTTTCAACAAGTTATAGAAAGCAATCGTTATCCTGATGGTGGACATGAGGCGCTCAAAGAAGCGATCGCCGAATATGTCAATGAGTCAGCTAACCTTTCATCCTCCACTTTCACCGCTGCTCATATTTCTGTAGGTAATGGTTCCGATGAACTGATTCGTTCTTTATTAATCGCCACTTGTTTGGGGCAAGAAGGTTCGATTTTAGTTGCTGATCCCACTTTTTCCATGTATGCCATTTTGGCGCAAACTTTGGGTATTCCTGTGGTGAGTGTGGGTAGAAATGCCAGCAATTTTGAAATAGATTTGAAAGCGGCACAATCAGCCCTAGCAGAAACTCAAAATCCTCCAATTAGGGTGGTTTTCGTTGTTCATCCCAATTCCCCCACAGCTAATAGTTTGACTGCGGCAGAAGTAACATGGTTGAAAAGTTTACCAGAGGAAATTTTGGTAGTGATTGATGAAGCTTACTTTGAATTTAGCCAAACTACCTTGGTTGGGGAATTAGCACAGCATTCAAACTGGATAGTGTTGCGGACTTTTTCTAAAGCTTTCCGGTTAGCAGCTATGCGAGTAGGCTATTGTGTAGGTCATCCTGATGCGATCGCTATTTTAGAAAAAGTCCGTCTTCCTTACAATCTACCCAGTTTTTCCCTTGCTTCCGCTTTAGTAGCTTTACAAAATCGCCAACTTTTGCTCAGTTCCATTCCCCAAACTCTGAGTGAACGCAGTAAACTGATCACGGCTTTATCCCCACACCCAACTTTAGAAATCACAGCTAGTGACACTAACTTTATTTACCTGCGTTTGAAACCGAATACTTCTCAACCAGTCAATGAAGCTTTAAAAATGATCAATCAAACACTCACAAATGAAGGCACTTTAATCAGATTATTGCCTGGGGGATTGAGAATTACTCTAGGAACACCAGAAGAAAACTCTCGTACCTTGACGCGATTACAAACAGCTTTAGCCAAGCTGGAATATTAACTATATTCACTATTAATAATCAAAACATTCGTCGTCTAAATCACTGCCAAGACGACGCACTATTGTCACTGTTTGCGGCAACACACCAACTAACATAGGGTTTGCTGAATAAACTGAAAACCACGATGAATAAAGAGTTTGAGGGTGATAACAAAGAAAATAGGTGCAAGGTTTTGGAAACTATGAGTAGGAAAACCTTGCACTTTGTTGGTTTTTACCTCGTTTCCAAATACAAAAAACTCCTTGATATCCTTAATCTTCAAGGAAAGACTTTTTCAGCAAACCCTAACTATAGCAGCAGTCAGAAGTCAGGATATCAAGGAGTCAGGAGTCAGGTGTTTATGCAAGAAAATCTGCCGTGATGGATAAAAGAAAAAGCTGTTCCAATTAGATTCAACTCCATGCACGCGATATCCCAACTTGAAATACAACTGCCTGGCTTGATAATTATTTTCCAAGACATGAAGATATAAATCTTCAAATCCCCAGTCTTGGCACACTTGTTCACAACTAATCAGTAAACTGGAAGCCAAACCATACCGACGGTATTGTGGGTGAACAGCTAAATTAGACAAATAGGGATAACTCTTTTGAATATTTGTCCAACTATCACTGAAACGCACACCCAGTTCCACAGTTCCCAGTATTTGATGAGTGCCTGTGGTACTGATGTCAACAGCCACCAAACAGACGTGATGAGGTGTCATTGACGCTAGACGATACTTTAAGTCTTCATAAATACCCAAACGGAATAAAGGAAAAGCCCATCCCCATAAACCTTTTTGGGAGTGAAAACTTTCAGCAATGATTTGGGCAATCCCCGGTAAATCAGCAGATGTAGCTGCACGGATTTGGAACTGCCAAGAATTGAGGATACGTGTATCTGTAACTAACTGTTGGTGATGTGGGTGAAAAAACCAGGATTTCAAAGCTAGTTGAGGATTGAGGTTAATTTAAGGAAAGTTGGCTTGAGTATAGTTTTTGTAATTCGTCACTTGTCATTAGTCATGAGGTTATGCTGTAGTTGAGACTGTGGAAACTCACGGCGAAGCCTGTCACCGATCACGTTGTGATTGCTCAATAGACATCTCGTGGTAATTAAATGTGCATAATCCCCGAATCCCTGTAGAGACAATCATGAATTGTCCCTACAATAATTGTCATCAGATGTCTAATTACCAAGAGGTACTTGTTTAATAGTATACTTTATTTTGAAATATAGCTATTATATGTCATATTCATCACTCTACCATAACCCAGATCACAAAAAATCAGCTTTAAGTGTTAGTATCACGGATGGAATGGGAAAAATCAATATATAGTTTATACTCTTTTCTCTGGAGGACAGGGTCTGATGTAGCACCAGCAGGTTATAAAAGGAGGTGAGAAAAGAATTAGTCAGTTGAAATTTACACGGTGAATCAAAAATAACAATCCAATAAACTGTCCTGCGGAAGAGGGGCAAACTGCTGATGACAAATCCTGAAAAACAATAATTTCAATAACTTTGATTACACACTTTGGCATCTAGCTGTCATGTGTCCCAGCAATTTATTGGTCGAAATGCTTGAACCTTACCTGATTCAGAAATACCTTGATCTGAGCAGATTATTCTTTATCCGACTGCCGTTGCAGCAGGAAAGCTGTGCATGACATCACAAGCAAACAGAAACAGTAAGCCAAAAATTTTGGTTGTCGATGATGAGCCAGACAACCTAGACTTGCTTTACCGCAGTTTCTATCGTGAGTATCAGGTTTTGAGAGCTAACTCTGGACATGCGGCTCTGGAATTGCTGGAACAAGAAGGGGATATCGCTGTGATTATCTCTGATCAGCGGATGCCAATGATGAGCGGTACGGAATTTTTAAGTCTGACAGCAACTCAATACCCAGATATTATTCGGATTATTTTAACTGGCTACACTGATGTTGAAGACTTGGTGGAGGCGATTAACTCTGGCAAGGTATTTAAATATGTTACAAAACCTTGGGAAACTGAAGAACTGAAAGCCGTAGTCCGTCAAGCGTTGGATACCCATAATGTCTTGAAAGCCAGAACCCGCGAACTGACTCGGACTCTGCGGAGAGAATCCTTATTGAATACTGTCACTAATACTATTCGTAGCGCCCTAGACTATCGGCAAATTTTACAAACCATTGTTGATACAGTGGGGCATATGTTGGAGGTGGATGTTTGCCTGTTACGTCCCTTTCAAGATGAAAAATTGGCAGATGAAGGATTTATCTACCAAAAATCTACTCAAGCATCATTGCCAGACCAACAGATATCCGCTAATGAGAACAATGATGCTTTTTCTCCACCTCTATCTGAAGACAATAACAAGTTAGCTACCGCAAATCAAGTCTCTATCACCCCATTACCTGTTTTAGCTCAGACAGTGTGGGAAATTGATGCAGTGCAAGTAATTCATAATGTGACTAGTGATGAACGCATTCAAAGTCATGAAGAACGGGCTGCTGCTTTTAAAGAAGCTAATATATGTTCTAGTTTAGTAGTGCCGCTGATTTGTCAACAAGAACTAAGAGCAGTATTAGCTTTACACCATTGCGATCAAATCCGTATTTGGGAAGAGGAAGAGGTAGAACTGGTATCAATTGTAGCTGATCAGGCAGCCTTAGCTTTATCTCAAGCCTATGCTTATGAACAAGTAGAAGCTTTGGCGAAGCGAGAAGGTTTAATTAATACAATTACTAGGGAGATTCGCTCTAGTCTAGACCCACAAGATATCTTTGCTGCTATCACCCAACGATTGGGACAAGCTATGCAGGTTGATGGCTGTGTTCTGTCTTTATGGACTCAGGAAGATGAATTTGTCCATTGTGTAGGTTTGTATGACAGTTCTAAACATCTGGAGAATTTTCCCCAAAATAACCTCACTAGAAATCGGCGAGCTTTAATTCAGCAGTTGTCTAGTTCCCAAGCTCCGATCAGGAAAAATCCGATTTTTTTAGAAATATTGCGAACAAAAGAGCCTGTTGTAATTACGGATATAAATCACTCTCCCTCAGATGTCCAGGCATTTGACCTACCTTTGAAAATGCGACCGCGATCGCTCATGGTCGTTCCCTTATTAATTGATGGTCAATGTATTGGTAGTATTACTCTGAGAGAAGGTGAGAAAATCCGTAAGTGGCTACCATCGGAAATTGAACTGGCTAAGGCCGTGGCCGCTCAAGCTGCGATCGCTGTCCAACAATCTCGTTTATACCAAACAACTCGTGAACAGGCGGAACGTTTAATCCAATTAGATCAACAAAAAACCGAATTTTTCCAAAATATCTCCCATGAATTTCGCACCCCTATCACCTTAATTCAAGGACCTCTGGAGTCAGCAGTCGAAAGCGGGGAAGGCTTTACCCCAGAGCAATGTGCGATCGCCCTCCGCAATTCTCGCCGTCTGTTACGATTGGTAAATCAACTACTCGATTTACAACGCTTGGACGCTGGTAAAATGCAACCGAGTTTCTGTCCTTGCAATCTAGTTGAATTTGTTAACCAAATAGTCGATTCCTTTCGTCCTTATTGTGAGCGCAAGGGACTGAGAGTAATTACGGATTTGTTTGAATGTCCAACAGTCTACTTGGACATGGAAAAATTTGACAAGGTACTTTACAACCTGTTGTCCAATGCCATGAAATTTACTCCCGATGGGGGTAAAATTACCGTAAGATTATTCAATGATGCTAATGCTTGCGTCTTACAAGTTCAAGATACAGGAATTGGTATTCTTCCCGAACAACTTCCCCACCTATTTGAGCGATTCCGTCAAGCTGAAGGTTCAGAAAACCGCTCCTATGAAGGGAGTGGATTGGGTTTATCCCTGGTTAAAGAATTAGTCGAACTACACAGAGGTGAAATCAGCGTCCAATCAGTTTATGGACAGGGTACTCAATTTAGTATTCGCTTGTTGACAGGTTCAGAGCATTTACCTCCAGAACAGCTACTAGATACACCCTGCGAATTAAATATCAGCCGCGCCAATGTAGAACTAGCGAATTTAGAACAGGTAGGATCAGCACTTGAAAACACAGAAATTCTCACCAGAGATTCATCAGCGAATTTACAACTTGTCGGTTCTTATGGACAAATTGATACTACTGACCCACTTAATAAACAATTAATATTAGTAGTAGAAGATAACCCAGATATGCGAGGCTATGTAGCCGATATTTTACGTCCGTGCTATCAAGTAACTACCGCTCGTAACGGTTACGAAGGATATAATTTGGCACGAGAAATTCTTCCCAGTCTGATTATTACTGACTTAATGATGCCCTTAGTGACTGGCTTAGAAATGATTCAGATGATTCGCACTGATGATTTGATGCGAGGTACACCTGTCATTCTCCTAACAGCAAAAGCTGATGACGAAACTCGCATTCAAGGAACAGAATATGGTGCAGATGCTTATTTAGCTAAACCATTTAATGATCGGGAACTGCTGGCAGAGGTACGCAATCTTTTAGCCTTGAAGGAAAATGAAAAACGAGTCTTGGAGCTAAACACTTACTTGACAGAATCTGTACTCAAACGCTTTTTACCCACTGCTTTAGTCCAGAAAGCTGCTGCGGGAACTTTGTCTCTAGATTTACGCCCAGAACCGCGTTTAGTGACAGTTTTGTTTAGTGACATTGTTGGTTTTACCCAGCTATCCAATACTCTCAGATCCCGAAAAGTCGCAGAGGTGCTAAATGAATATTTGGAAACTATGACTAAAGTTGTGTTTCAGAATGGTGGTACTGTCGATAAATTTATGGGAGATGCTATCTTAGCTTTGTACGGAGCGCCAGAAGACCTCACACCCAATGAACAGGTGCGTCGTGCTATCAATACTGCCAGAGGAATGCAACAAGCCCTGGTAAATTTAAATAAGCGTTGGCTAGAACAGGGTATATTTGAAACAGATGGACGTAAAGGTGTACAGTTTCGCTGTGGCATCCACCAAGGTACAGCAGTGGTGGGGATGTTTGGTAGTGAAGAACGTGCTGATTATACGGCTATTGGTCCTTCTGTGAATATTGCTGCTAGATTGCAAGCCGCTGCTATACCTGGTACTATCTTAGTTTCTGCTGCTGTTGCTGATTATTTGCAGGAAGAAGAAATTACTAAAGGTAGTCCCCTGGAACTGAAAGGAATAGATGAAACAGTTCTCACTTTTGTCGTGAGAACAGATTTAGATGCTTCTATAGCTAATGAGTAAAGTCAAGTTCTACTGGATATTCAAACATGAACAATGTCAAATCCAGTTTTAAACTGTATGATGAAACCATCAAATACAGACATACTGATCCACCTTGGTTTTGGACTGCTGTATTTACAAGTTCGATTTTCCTACATCTGTTCGTGTTTTGGTTATTGCGCTCCTATGACCAATTTTTACCGTGGATTCCTCGGTCAAATCAAGATTATATTGCTATTGATTTAATAGATATTCAACCTTCTGTAGAATCACAAGAATCACAACCCACAACCGTTAAACCAAAAGTTTCTTCTTCAAGTCAAAAGTCTGTTACAGCATCTTCACCAAAAACCACTCTCACCACTCCCGAAAACCCAGATGATCAGGTAATAAGTTCTGATCTCAATCTTTCACAACAGGGAGAAAGCGAAAATACTGAGGTTAATAATCAACCATTAGAACCCACACCTACACCTACACCCACACCTACATTTACACCTCAAGTACAATTTACTCCCAAACCTACTCCCACACAGACTATTCCATTCAATGATCTTCCCTGGAATCGTCGTCAAGAAATCAAGTTGGGAAAGGGAACTTTATTACCAAATGATATTCCTTCAGAGTCACCAACTCCAGAACCAGAACCAGAAACTGCATCAACTCCCACTCCAGAAACTACACCAACTCCCACTCCAGAAACTACATCAACTCCCACTCCAGAAACTACACCAACTCCCACATCAGAAGAAACCACAACTCCAAAAGCAGGGGGTTTACTAGCTAATATTGCGCCTATACTGAGAGATGAAATAGAACAATTAAGACAAGATGGAAAATTAAGAGTAGATGGTTTACCTGATGTACTGGCAGAATATCAAGGTTCTCCAAACAAGGAATTAGAGCTTAATTTTCTTGCAAGTGACTCTGGATTAAAACCAGCAAATATACTAGCCAGTTTAATTATTGATAAAAACGGTAACTTTCAACAAGCAGTAATTATCAATCTCGAACCTGCGGCACTTCGCAGTGAAAAAAGTATTTATGAACAAGCATTAAATGAGATTTTTCAACAAGAAAGCTTTGTGGGTGCGTATAATCAGGATGGCTCAAAACCAGAGTTAAGCAATTTATATGTGCGTATTAAAATTGAGCCGATAAATTTTCAATAAGGGCTTGCAATTTCACGAAGGTTCTGTTATATTTAAATAGCTGGAAATTCGCGGGCGTAGTTTAGTGGTAAAACTATAGCCTTCCAAGCTATTAATGCGGGTTCGATTCCCGCCGCCCGCTTAGTTGTAAAACCTTTAATGTATTTAGTTTTCAAGGTACAGATGGCAAAAAGTTAAAAACTCTCTTGATCTCATTTCTAGCAATATTCTATCAATGTCGATTTTCAAAGTTTAGGATATAAGCCATTAAGAATTAACAAATATAACAAGAGTCAGTAGGAGTTTAGCAATGTGCTTTACTCCTACAAGATTCAGGTATAAACAAACTGTGATACAACTACGATATTTAACCAAATCTACCACTAATGTAAGCTTTTGTATCTTCTTGTTGCGGATTGTTGAAAATTAATTCTGTTGGGGCGTATTCTACTAAATAGCCTGTACGTCCACCCTTTTCAGAAGTTTTAACATTAAAGAAAGCTGTTCTATCAGAAACTCGCGCAGCTTGTTGCATATTGTGGGTAACAATCACAATCGTGTATTGTTCTTTAAGTTCGTGAATGAGTTCTTCAACCCGCAAAGTGGAAATAGGATCAAGTGCGGAACAAGGTTCATCCATGAGTATTACTTCTGGTTGCACTGCGATCGCTCTAGCGATACATAACCTTTGTTGTTGTCCACCAGAAAGAGACAAACCACTTTGGTTGAGTTTATCTTTCACTTCATCCCACAAAGCAGCTTGACGCAAACTCCGTTCTACCAATTCATCAATATTACCTCTGTAGCCGTTAATTCTCGCACCAAAAGCAATATTTTCTTTAATTGATTTAGGAAATGGGTTTGGTCGTTGAAACACCATCCCGATGCGACGACGCACTTCTACTGGATCAATGTCAGGTGCATACAAATTCTTATCATCAAAATAAACCTTACCTTCTGCACGGAATGAGTCAATTAAATCATTTAGACGATTATAGCAACGTAGTAATGTACTTTTACCACAACCAGAAGGACCAATAAAAGCAGTAACTTGATTTTTGGGAATATCTAACCAAATATTTTGTACAGCTAAGAAGTTACCGTAATAAATATTCAGGTTTTCTGTACGTAACACAACGTTAGCATCGTTGATTGTACTGGCGTTCATAGTCATAGATATTTTAGAGTTAGGTTGTAAAGTAGGCATAATGTTTATGAGCTTTTGTTAAGCTTTTTGTCTAGTTGCCCAGCGAGCGATAATACTTGTAATCAGAACCATCAAGACCAAAATTAAAGAAGCAGCCCAAGCTAGAGACTGCCAATTTTTGAAGGGTGAAATAGCGAAGTTGTAAACTAAAACAGCCAAAGAAGCGGTAGGTTTGAGTAAACCATCAGGCCAAAAAGACGAAAAGAGAGCAGTAAACAATAATGGTGCTGTTTCTCCCGATGCTCTGGCGATCGCCAAAGTCGAACCAGTTACAATAGCTGGTAAAGCTGCTGGTACAACAACTTGTATCACTGTTTGAAAGTTAGTTGCGCCTAAACCCAAAGATGCTTGTCGTAAATCCTGGGGGACAAGCTGTAAAGCTTCATCAGTTGTACGGACAATAATTGGTAACATTAAAATTGCCAACGCAAACCCACCACCCAAAGCCGAGTAAGAGCCTAAATTTAGTCTTGTTAGGGTTAAGACCACAATCGAGTATGCAAACACACCTGCAATAATTGAGGGAACACCACTCAAAACATTAGTAGCAAAGCGTACCCACCGAGCAATTTTACCATTACTAAATTCTGTTAAATAAATAGCTGCCAATACTCCTGTAGGAATACTGATGGTAGCACCAATACCCACCATCAGCAAAGTTCCCAAAATGGCATTACCGAAACCACCGCCTTTTCTGAAAGGTGCTGGTGGTAGTTGGGTAAACACATCAAGACTGAGACTGCTAAAACCTTTAAATAATACGTAAGAAAGTACAGCCAGCAAAGGAAATAGTGCCAATGCTCCACAGATAAACGCTACTACTGTCATCACCGTGTTAAATAAAGTGCGGGGAGAAGTAGGAGAACGAGTCAGGCTATTTTGGGGAAATAGAGAAGTCATATAGTTAGGAGTTCAAGGAGTCAGGAGTTCAAGGAGTCAGGAGTTCCAGGAGTTCAGGAGTCAGTAGAGACTAGACTTTCCTCAGTGAGAGTGATCTTGGAGTATCACTTCACTTCAGTCAAACTGGGAAACCCGACCACAGGGGTGTTTCCCCAAGTGAAGCAACTACCGTTCAGGAGAAAAATAATCAACTTTTGCCTTTTTTGCCTTTTGCATTTTACCCCTTGCCTGTTGCCTTATTATGAGAACCATTTTTAACACATCCTAATTAATTATCCTGATAATTACTGTTATTAAAG
Organism: Sphaerospermopsis sp. LEGE 08334; assembly: GCF_015207205.1. Taxonomy (NCBI): domain Bacteria; kingdom Bacillati; phylum Cyanobacteriota; class Cyanophyceae; order Nostocales; family Aphanizomenonaceae; genus Sphaerospermopsis; species Sphaerospermopsis sp. LEGE 08334. The sequence continues at coordinate 49,708 of NZ_JADEXH010000024.1, forward strand.
TCGCTTTACCCGCATAACAATAAACTCTGCCAAAATATTGACTAAAAAAGTCAACATAAACAACACCAAAGCTGCATACATTAAAGCAGAAACTTGCAGACCGCTGGCTTCAGAAAATTGATTTGCTAGTAGTGAAGAAATGGTATTAGAAGGAGCTAACAAAGAAATATTAATATTGTTAGAATTACCAATTAACATGGTGACAGCCATTGTTTCACCCATTGCTCGGCCAAGTGCTAACATTACAGCACTGACAATACCGGAAAATGCCGCAGGAATCAGGACTTGAAAAATAGTTTCCCAACGAGTTGCACCCAGTCCCAAGGCTGCTTGACGTAAACTAGGGGGAAGGGAAATTAAAGCATCACGGGAGATAGCAGTGATAATCGGCAAAGTCATAATTGCTAAAATTACTCCTGCTGGTAACATCCCAGGTCCTGTAGGTGTAGAACTAAAAAATGGTATCCAACCTAAAGAACTGTGTAACCATTTACCTACATCATTTAAAATCGGGATTAAAACAAAAATCCCCCATACTCCATAGACAACACTCGGAATAGCAGCTAGTAATTCTACTAAAAATACTAAAACCAACCGCACCTGAGATGGGAGAAAATTCTCACTTAATAAAACCGCCGTACCCACGCCAATGGGTACAGCTAACAACAAGCCAATAAAAGAACTCATCAGAGTTCCATAAATTGCTGGTAAGACTCCATAGTTATCATTAACTGGGTTCCAACTGCTTTGAACTAAAAAGCCCAACCCAAATTCTTGGATAGCAGGCCAAGCACTAGAAGCGACTTGCAACGCTATCCATAGGAGAATACCAGCGATCGCCAGAGCAAAAATCCTTGTCAACCAAATAAAGCCCCTATCTAGAGATTTATCAAGTTCCGAGCGTTGTTTAACAGCTAATGACAGATTCTGAAAATTTGTATTCATGAATACTGACTCTAGAAAGAAAATCGGAAAAAATGTGAGGGGAACCAAATAAAAGTCAAGAGTCACAAGTCAAATGCTTGCGGTGATAACCTTGGGGGTGGCTATAAATGAAATTATCATTTCGTTACCTTTTGGCATTTGATACTAAATAATCAGGGTTCCCAACTGATTTAGTAATTCAATGATTGATTATCTTGAGCATAGACGGAAAAGTGAAATTACTTACTCGCATTGGTGGAGTCACCAACAGCAATTTTATAATCAGGACTGATTTGATCAGCAGCAGCAGCTACTTTAGTAACCACATTTGCTGGTAAGGGAATATAACCTAGTTCATCAGACAGCTTTTGTCCATCAGTCAAAGCATACTCTATCGCCGCTTCCATTGCCTTCGCTTTGGCTGCATCAGGATACTTTTTATAAGCCAGAATCCAAGTATAACTGACAATGGGGTAAGAATCTGCACCTTCTGGATCAGAAATAAAGGCGCGGAGATTTTCTGGTAATGTTACAGCTTCTAGGGTTTTAGATGTTGATTCCGCATTTGCAGTCACAAATTTACCACTTTTGTTTTCCAAAGCAGCAAATTTTAAATTGCTTTGTTTAGCGTAACCATATTCTATGTAACCAATAGCACCTTGAGTTTGTTGGATTTGGGCAGTTACACCTTCATTACCCTTACCACCAACGCCCACTGGCCATTTTACACTTTTTCCTTCACCAACTTTTTCTTTCCATTCTGGACTGATAGCACTGAGATGTTTTGTAAATACACCTGTAGTTCCACTACCATCAGCACGATGGATGACAGTTATGGGTTGGTTTGGTAACTTAGCATCAGGATTAGCTTTAGCGATCGCTGGATCATTCCAGGTTTTGATTTTACCTAGTAGAATATCAGTATATACGGTTCGTGGTAGTTTCAGTTCAGGAACATCTGGCAGGTTATAAGCCAGGACAATGCTACCAGCAGTTACAGGCAGCATCATTACCCCTTTATCTGCTGGTATTTTGGCGATTTCCTCATCCTTCATGGCCACATCACTAGCACCAAAGTCTACAGTACCTTTGGTAAACTGTTCAACTCCAGCACCACTACCCACTGACTGATAGTTAACTTTTAAACTCGGATATTTTTTGTTCAATTCAGTAAACCAAGTTTGGTAAAGTGGAGCAGGAAAAGATGCACCAGCACCTGTCAATGTAACATCTCCACCTAAATCCAAATTTTTACCAGAGGTAGTGGCAGCAGTATTTTCAGTATTGCCTGAATTATCAGTATTAGCAGTGTTGTTTGGGCTGGAATCTCCCCCACAAGCAGCTAAACCTAATGTCAGTGCTACTACGGAAATAGTGGTTTTGACGCGGTTATTTTTAACAGAAATTTTGCGTAATAGCATTGCTGTCTAAATTTTGTAAATTGCCATAATAAGAGAAGCGCCTCTAACATACCTCTAAATATTTAATCTCAGGTAAACAAAAGGTTAACAAACCACAAATTTTCTGTTTTCCTGATCAATGTCCAAAATTTATCTGATCAATTAGTTGTTACTAATAGTGATACAAATTATACTTTAATTAGAGATAATTTCAGGAAAAATATTGAAAAACTTGCTCCTGGTAAGTTACTTGTGCAAACAAATATTCTGACTACTGACTACTGACTACTGACTCCTGATTCCTGACTACTGACTCCTGACTCCCGACTTCTTACTTGATTGGTTACATTTGCGATTTTTACATATACTGGTGGTTGCTGTTAGTGTTACCTTTGGGCTATTCCCTATTGCCTGATCAATGTTTGCTGCTTCCAATCAATTACTATGGTCCATGATTGGCTTACTCCTAACAATGGGTGGCACGTTCCTAGAAGCCTATGGCACTACCTTACCTTGGAGTTGGAGTCAGCAAGGAATTAAAACCTTTTCTTTAGGTGTCAGCTATCAAGTTGGTGCAGTGCTGTTGGTAGGTTGTTTAGGAGGTAAAAATGCTGGTGCGCTTTCCCAGATTGCTTATCTAGTCATGGGATTAACATTATTGCCTGTATTTGCCGAAGGAGGTGGTATAGGATATGTTAAACTATCTCAGTTTGGCTATTTGCTCGGTTTTATTCCAGGAGCTTGGATTTGCGGATATTTTGCCTTTAAAGCCAGACCTCGTTTAGAAACCCTGGCTTTTAGTTGCCTTTGTGGTTTGTTAACAGTCCACTTATGCGGTATTGCTTATTTAATGATCAGTTATCTTTTTCCCTGGAGAGGTGCAGAACATCTACCTTTAATGGAAGCTATCCTCAAATATTCTTGGTTTTCACTTCCAGGTCAACTAGCTGTTGTCTGCGCTGTCACCATCATAGCTTATGTACTACGACATATCATGTTTTATTAATTAGGGCATTGGGCATTGGGAATAATCGTGAAATGACTAATAACTAATAACTAATGACTAATGACTAATAACTGATAAATAATTTACCATGCGTTTAAAAAATCGACTTTTTTGGATTGCTGCTTTCGTTGCTTTTGTGATAGACCAATTAACAAAAATATGGGTAGTGAAAACCTTTGAGTTAGGAGAAACGTTACCACTGCTACCAGGAATATTTCACTTTACATATCTCACCAACACTGGGGCTGCTTTTAGTATTTTAAGTGGAAAAGTAGAATGGTTGCGCTGGTTATCCTTGGGAGTGAGTTTAGTGTTAATAGCGATCGCATCCTGGGGACCAGTATTAAGTTTTTGGGAACAGTTAGGTTATGGTTTAATTTTAGGTGGAGCTATGGGTAATGGTATTGATAGATTTGCTTTAGGCTACGTCGTTGATTTTCTCGATTTTCGTCTCATCAACTTTGCCGTCTTTAATCTGGCTGATTCTTGTATTAGTATTGGTATTGTTTGTTTGTTAATTGCATCTTTCCAAAAAACACCAAATTCTCATCACAGAATACGATAACAATTGATAATTGTCAATTATTGAAATATCTCTATCGCCAATACCAGCGGTTTCTTGACATTGAAAAATCCGCTGTTTAGTGATAGAGACTATTTTTATTGATGCAAACTTGTAAAAAATCCCCTGATCGAACAAATAAATGTAGCGAGAGTTGTTCTTTAAGGAGTAGAAATTTGAGTTAAAAGATTCAGATTTAAGTACCAGCAGGGGCAGTTTGTGGTAAAATATTCACAGGAACTTGCTCTGGGCTAGAAAACTCTGTTACAGGAGAGCTTTCTGGAACAGGAGTCAATTGGTTGGAATTATCAGGACTGGGGCTAGTTGGTGTAACTGGTACTGTGGTAGTATCTAAGTCAGTATTGCTCTCAATAGAATTAGTTTCTGGATTAGTTTGTAGATTAGTTTCGGGTGATGAAACAGGACTCAGAAAATTCTTATCAAGTGGTATCCCACCTGGACAACGTGAGTTAAGCGGGAAACGTTGACAGAGAATTTTCATTCCTTCTGGTGACATCTTAATTTCCGCCGCTGTACCCATAGAGGAGTCACTTGATTCTAACAACAAAGATTCACTTGATTGAGCCATAGCAGCGTTACCAGTAAGCGCCAAAGTCATGGCGGTACCAATCAAGGTCAGAGATTTTCCCTTCATTCTGAAATTAACCTCAAGGTCAACGGAACACTGCGCTAATTAAATCAAACTCTTGATGGGACAAAATCAGTCGCAAGGAAGATGTAAAATTCCTTAAATAATGCTAAAAGCCCTTGGCAAAAGTAAAATTTAAATATTTTGTCAATAGAATAGAAGTTTTAAGGAATACACAGAGAAAGATTGTATTTGAACTTGTAGCGCTGGCTTTATTGGATAAAATCAGCATTTGATGTCCAAGCAACTCATTTGTGATGTAGAAAGCAGTAACAAAGATTACAAGTTAATTTTACTTGTCAATCCATCAAAAGGTTTACTTGAATACCTTTAAATTCAGTACAGCCAATTTATTTTTGGCTTGTGAGTAAAATGGTGTAAGACTAGCATTAAAATTGCGATCCGTGCGATTCTGTCTTCACCAAAAGCCGTGATGTGATATAGCCGATGAGTTCCCCGCAACCACCGCAAAAGCCACAAACCTTACTTGGTCAACTGACGCAAGCAGTAAATACAATTCAAGCCAGGGTAGATTTTTCCAAACTGGCGCTCAAGCCAAATGCCAAAGTACCGGAAATCTGGGTGCAGGATGCGGGAGCGGACAAAGCGGAAATATATCCCCTATTGGGCGATCGCTATATACTTGGTCGCAGTTCCAAATCCTGCGATATTGTCGTCCGTAACCCAGTAGTCAGCCAGATTCACCTGTCCCTGTCGCGTGATTCCAGCCAAAGAACACCAGTTTTCACCATCAAAGATGAAAATTCCACCAATGGCATTTATATTGGCAAGCGCAGAGTTACATCCCTAGAACTGCGTCATGGTGACGTTTTCACCTTGGGACCCCCAGAACTTGCAGCTTCAGTGCGTTTACAATACTTCGATACGCCTCCCTGGTATATCAAAGCAGGAACATGGGCATTTTATGGTGTTGGGAGTGTCAGCGCCTTATTTGCCGTAGCTATTGGCTTAGAATGGACAAAATTTTCCGTTAGACCCCTACCTACAGCCACCAGCGCCCCGATAGTCATTTATGCCCGTGATGGTTCTACACCCTTACGAGAACCACGGAACATAGCTCATGTAGACTTAAAACAGTTATCAGAATTTGGTCCTTATTTACCTGCTGCGGTAGTCGCTTCTGAAGATAGTCGTTATTACTGGCACTTTGGAGTTGATCCTTTAGGTATTTTGCGAGCCGTATTAATCAATAGTCGTAGCGGTGACGTACAACAGGGAGCAAGTACAGTTACTCAGCAACTTGCCCGCAGTTTATTCCGCGATTATGTAGGTAGACAAGATTCCTTGGGGCGGAAAGTGCGTGAAGCTGTTGTCTCTCTGAAATTAGAAACCTTTTACAGCAAAGATGAAATTTTACTGACTTACCTAAACAGAGTATTTTTAGGTGGTGATACTTCCGGCTTTGAAGATGCGGCGAAATATTACTTTGAAAAATCAGCCAAAGAATTAACATTAGCAGAAGCAGCGACCTTAGTAGCAATTTTACCTGCACCCAACGCCTTTAATTTTTGTGGAGATGGTCCAAGAAAACTGGACGCAGCAGATTACCGCAATCGTGTAATTAGGCGGATGCTGGACATGGGCAAAATTAGCGTCGAAGATGCCAATCGTGCCAGACGTTCTACAGTGCAAGTTAGTCCTAAAGTTTGCGAAAGACAAGCTCAGACTATTGCCCCTTACTTTTATAATTACGTCTTTCAAGAACTGGAATCAATATTAGGAGAAGGAGCGGCAAGAGAGGGTAACTATATCATCGAAACCCAGTTAGATCCGGCAATGCAAGCCCAGGCAGAAACAGCCCTGCGAAATTCTGTGAGTAACGTCGGGTCAAACCTGCGATTTTCCCAAGGTGCGCTTGTTACATTAGACGCGAAAACTGGCAGCATCTTAGCAATGGTAGGAGGGACTGATTACAAAAAAAGTCAATTTAATCGGGCGGTACAAGCTCAAAGACAACCGGGTTCTACCTTCAAAATTTTTGCTTACGCTGCGGCTTTAGAACAGGGAATACCAACATCAAGAACCTATTCTTGCTCCGCTGTACCTTGGGGTGGCTTTACCTACAGACCCTGCCGATCTGGTGGTAGTAGTTTAGATGTAGCCACAAGTTTGGCACTTTCAGAAAATCCCATTGCTTTAAGAATTGCCAGAGAAGTAGGATTAAATAAAGTTGTAGAAATGGCGCAGCGTTTAGGAGTCAAATCATCACTGGAAGCTGTTCCTGGTTTAGTCCTGGGTCAAAGTGTAGTTAACGTTTTGGAGATGACCGGCGCTTTTGGTGCTATTAGTAACCGTGGTGTATGGAATCGTCCCCATGCTATTAGCAAAATTGTAGACAGCAGCGATTGTGAAGATCGCAATGATTTAAAGACCTGCCGTGTTATCTATTCCTACGACCAAGATCGAGAGAGTAATCAGCGAGTGCTAAAAACAAGTATCGCCAATACAATGACCGATATGATGCAGAGGGTAGTTTCCAGTGGTACTGGTCGTGGTGCATCCATTGGACTGGGAGAAGAAGCGGGTAAAACCGGAACAACAGATAAAAACGTTGACTTATGGTTTATTGGTTTTATTCCCAGTCGGCAACTTGTAACAGGTATTTGGCTAGGAAATGACAACAATTCCCCCACATCTGGTAGCAGTGGTCAAGCTGCCCAGTTATGGGGGAATTATATGCGGAAAATCGCCAAATAAAGTGGTAATTCAATTTTGGATTTTGGATTTTGGATTTTGGATTGTTTTTGTCAATTCCAATCTAAAATCTAAAATCTAAAATCTAAAATTTTCTTTCCCAGTCCCCAGTTACCTGTATCCCTCCCAGGGAGTGACTTCAAGAGTGCCGTTAGATTTGAAGACTACCTGGAAATGGGCAAGAGGTTCTTTATTGTTGGGAGCAGCTTGATTTGAACCGTAGACAGATTGAAACATTTGTGGTAAAGGTGTTTCTCGAAAATAGTCAAAGGCGACTTGATTAAGTGGTTCATAGTCAGCGATGACACCAATTTTGTTAACGGCTACCCGATATCTAAGTTCTCTGTTAAAGGTAGGTGTAACACTCCAGTTTTGGCGAATTGTATTATAAAGCTTTTGATTTAAGTCTTTGAGTGTACTAGAATCAGTGATTTTTTCACCTATGACATCTGGTGTTCTGGTATATCCCAACCAAGGACTAACTTCTAACACACCTTGTCTGGTAAAAACTACTCGAAATTGAGCAATGGGTTCGTAGGTGACAGTGCGGTTAGCAGGATTGTAGAGTAATTTTGGCAGTGGAGTTTTTTCTATTGCATCATTGGCATTTTTGTTAACAGCTTTATAACCAACAATACTGCCATCACCAGCTACACCCAAGCGATAGACTAAATCTTCTGTAATTTCCGAACGATTCTCCCAGACAGGATGAATTTGGTTATACACTTGGCGATTCAATGCCCGTAGCTGGGAGGGGTCAGTAATTTCTGGAACTGTATTTAGAAGTGCTTCTAAATCTTTGATAATAGGTGTGGCTGAGGCTGTAGGTGATGCTTCACTGGTAGGTGTAGGTGATGCTTCACCTGTAGGTGTAGGTGAGGCTGTGGGTATTGCTGTGCTGGTTTGTTCTTCTTGCTTCGGTTCTGGTGGACGTACCTGGGGAGGAGGAATTAAGCTAAAGGCTACCGCTGCTACTGCTAAACTGGATACTCCTACAGTAGCTGGTACTGCTTGTTTGATTATAGTTTGACTAGCACCATTATAACGTCTGGTGACTGGTTGTAGTTCCAAAGTTAACTCTGGTAAGGTTTGAGTATCAGCAAAAAACTGATCTACAGCTTCGACTAAATCAAACAACTGTACAGTATTCAAATCAACTTGAATAGGTGATTGTTGAACTGCGTTTGATTGAGATTGCACACCATCACCTGTAATTTCTGAATGTACAATTAACTTGTGTCTGTTGCTATCAATTTTTTGTAACTCGACTAACTCTGAGTCACCGTTGTGTGCTTGAGGGTTGGGGACATTACTTAAAAATTCTTGAGCATAGGCGCTTACCGCTCTGACTAAGCTTTCAAAAAATTCTCGCCCTCCGGTTATAGGCTGACTATAACTAGATAAATAGCATTCTGCATTCACCAATATAGATAATTCTGGACGCAGTTCTTGAAATTGGGTGGTAGGGGCGACATCACTTAACCCTTCTAAGAGCAGCGTGCAATTAGGTAAACTGTACTTACGTTGAATATTCATTCTACTTTACTCTACTTCACCGTCAAAAAGAGAAATCCAGAAACGCTGCATTCCAGCTGTACCTGTGCAGAATAGTAATTTTGCTAATAAGTCTATAGCCAGTTCATCTAATTTCTCGTCTGAGTTTAATGTTAGTAAAACAGAACGTCTGGCATTCATTCGACTTTTAAAATGCGCTCTAAACCGTTCTAAGTAATTAGCTAGTCTTAAATTTTGCTCTAGTGGAATCTGCTTTTCTGATAATTGCTGATATATCATGAGCAACTGCCGGATGACAACTGTTAACCGCCGCGCTATGTAGCAAGCAATTACTACTAAAGCTTTTGCTTCCATGATGGTGAGGGGACGGCGGTTATGAGCTCTTCTCAGAGGGTTAGAAGCACGCATTCTCCATAGATTTACTCGGTTTTTGACAATTCCTGTCAGGTCTAGTTCTTGGGCAAAAGCGAGGATGGCTTCAGAACCACCCAATTCTAAAGCTTCAATTGCCAGTAACATCAAGTCTATTTGTAATGTGGTTCTGCGGGGACAGCCCTTGGGTCCTATGGCTGGATCTGGTAATGTGTCCAGTATCATCGGCATGGACTCAGGAGTTGGATCATTCAATGACTTTACGCTTGCGGAGACATTCATGCTCTAAAATACCTTGTGTTATGCCAACAGACTGAGTGAGATGAGTAAAACAACATTAAACCTATTTAAGATAGATAGCTAAACCAGAACTCAGGTTTTATGGTTATGGATAAGCATCTCAATATTTACAATACTTACTCTTGTTATACCAAGATTACCGTATATTCTAATGAAACTTTTAAAGCATCAGTTTACTAACCTACCTAGTTTAACGGTACAAATACATCTCTAGCTTGGGTTAAATTCTTAGTTATTGTCAATGATTGACGAAACTTACAGCAATAATCTCCAAGAGATGAGATTATAGTGTACGATTTTTCAGGGGATTGGTGACTGGTGACTGGGAAAATACAAATAATTTCTCCCTGCTTCCCTATTCCTTATTTTCTATTCCCTGTTACTACTGAATACTATGGATTTAAAATCTCTGATTCGTGACATACCAGATTTTCCTAAGCCTGGAATTGTATTTCGAGATATTACAACTCTACTGCGTAATCCAGAGGGTTTGCGATACACTATTGACTTTTTAGCACAAAAATGTATTGAACTGGAAATCCCAGTTGATTGCATTGTGGGTATGGAATCACGGGGTTTCATTTTTGGCGCACCTCTGGCTTATAAATTGGGATCTGGTTTTATTCCGGTTCGCAAAAAAGGCAAGTTACCCGCAGCAGTTCACAGAATTGATTATCAACTAGAGTATGGTACAGATTGCTTGGAGGTACATCAGGATGCTTTACATCCAGGTAGCAGGGTTTTGATTGTAGATGATTTGATTGCTACGGGTGGAACTGCAAGTGCAACAGCTACTTTGGTACAGAAGATTGGCTGTGAACTTGTGGGTTTTGGGTTTATTATCGAGCTACGGGATTTGCAAGGACGCAAATATTTACCAGATGTACCAATTATTTCTTTGGTTGAATATTAGGTGATTGGTGACTGGTGATTGGTGATTGGTGATTGGTGATTAGGAGGATAAATAAAATAATGACTAATAACTAATAACTAATGACTAATAACTAATGACTAATGACTAATAACTAATAACTAATGACTAATGACTAATAACTAGTAACTAATAAGTAATGACTAATACAAAACTTTCTTTAGAAACTGGTCGAGATTGGCTGATTAAGCTAGTCAAAGATGAAACTTTTATTTATGTGATAAAACGGCTGCTACAGGCTTTGTTAACTATTTTTCTAGCTTCTGCATTATCGTTTTTTGTGATGAAATTGTCACCAGGTGATTATGTAGATACGCTGAGACAAAACCCGAAGATTTCACCAGAACGAATTGAAGAAATTAGACAACAGTTTGGTTTAGATAAGTCTTGGACTCAACAGTTTTGGTTGTGGTTGAGGCAAATTGTTACTCAGGGTGATTTTGGGACGAGTTTTGTTTATCAACGTTCTGTTTCTTCTTTGTTGTGGGAGAGAGTACCTGCGACTTTGTTGTTAGCGATCGCTTCTTTATTTATAACTTGGGCGATCGCTATTCCTCTGGGTATCCTCGCTGCTGTTAAACAAAACCGCCCCACGGACAAGATTTTACAGGTTTTAAGTTACGCTGGACAGGGTGTTCCTAGTTTTATCACTGCTTTATTTTTATTATTCTTTGCTCAAGTCACTACCCCATTGTTTCCTGTGGGTAACATGACTAGCATTGATCATGGTGAACTGACATGGTTCGGAAAAATCTTAGATATCGGTTGGCATAGCATTTTACCTTTGATTGCGTTAAGTATTACCAGTTTTGCTGGTTTACAAAGAATCATGCGGGGTCAATTATTGGATGTTTTGCGGCAAGATTATATTCAAACTGCTCGTGCTAAAGGATTACCAGAAAACCGTGTTATTTATGTTCATGCTTTGCGGAATGCTATTAACCCTTTAATTACTTTGTTAGGATTTGAATTAGCAAGTTTATTAAGTGGTGCATTTATTACCGAAAACTTCTTTAACTGGCCTGGTTTGGGTAAATTAACTTTACAAGCTGTTTTGGCAAAAGATCAATATTTAGTCATGGCTAGTTTAGTGATGAGTGCAGTTTTATTAATTCTAGGAAATTTAATTGCTGATTTAATGTTAAAAGCTGCTGATCCAAGAATTAAATTAGAGGATTTAAATTGATTTAGTCATTAGTCATTAGTCATTAGTTATTAGTTAATTCTACCCAGTCACCAGTCACCAATCACCAGTTACCAATCACCAATCACCAGTCACCAATCACCAATCACCAATCACCAATCACCAATCACCAATCACCAATATTATGCTTTCTAAGGTTTATTATATTATTCGCTCAAAAACAGATGGTAAATATCTTACTGCCAAAATTGATGAGGATAAATCAGGATATTTATTATTGTTTAAAGAAGATTTTGAAGCACTCAGTTATTTAAATTCTCATGCTGCTGATTTAGCAAATCGTTTGGCGGTAGAATCTATTGCTGGTACACAAATAGGAAGTTTATTAAAACGTTGGGGTTTTGCTGGTGTGGGAGTAGTTAATGATCCTTTGTTGCCTAAGATTGAGTTTTTACAGCATAATTGAGTAAGGACAATTCATGAATTGTCCCTACTTTTTGAGATGTCTAATTAAAGATGTCTAATTAATCTTGATATGGATTGTCTATTTTATCCACAAATACATTAGCAGATAACGGTAGACGACCAGGATTTAAACGGGGTTCGGCTGCATATCCCACAGGTACAACCACTGCAATACCTATATCTGGGTTATTCTCTGCACCAATAACGGCTTTTACTTTATCTTCAATCCAACCATTCATAAAACAGGTAGATAAACCCAAACTTTCCGCAGCTAATACTAAATTTGTAGCAGCTATCATGGCATCTTTAATGGCATATTCCCGGCGTTTATCTCCTAAAGCTTCTTGAAATTTGGGAATAGCATTTCTAAAATAATTAACTGTTCCCTCATTCCAAGCGCCGGTGTTTAATCCTTGTTCTAAAATGGGTGTTAAATCTTGTTCACCAGCAGTTGCATCAGCAGCAAATACAAAGGTTACAGGTGCTTGAATTATTTGTTTTTGATTCCAAGATGCTTCACATAATGCAGCTTTTTGGTTTTCATCTTCAACTAAAACTATTCTCCAAGATTGGGTGTTAAAACTACTGGGTGCAGCTACGGTTAATTCTACCAGTTGTTTAAGCATTTCTGGGGAAATTGGATCTGGTTTAAAGGTTTTGATAGAACGACGTTGTAATATAGCTGTGGGTACGTCTAATGCTTTGATTTGAGTTGTAGAAGTCATTTGATTTTAGATTTTGGATTTTGGGTTTTTGATTTTGGAATTATGTCCTGTGCTTAGGGTAACGCTTTTTTGTACGGAGTTCAAATAGTAGGTGACAGGGTACAGGTGACAGGTGACAGTAATAAGAAAGCCTGTTATTGTCTAAATTGCAGAGCAGATCAAATGTAGTTATAATTATTGCTATAATTACCCACCTGCATCTATGAGTCAGTGTCTCAACCCCGACTGTCTACAGCAAAACCCATCAGGGACTATTTTTTGTCAACGTTGTGGCAGTAAAATGATTTTGGGTGACAGATATCGCGCTGTACGTTTTATTGGTGAAGGTGGGTTTGGGAGGACTTTTCAAGCAGTTGATGAACATCGTTTAGATACTCCCTGTGTGATAAAGCAATTTTTACCCCAACAGTCGGGAAGTTCTGCTTTAGAAAAAGCGACGGAGTTATTTAAACAGGAAGCTTTTCGACTGCGAGATTTAGGTAAACATTCCCATATTCCTGATTTATTGGCTTTCTTTCAACAAGAAGGAAGATTATATTTAATTCAAGAATTTATTGATGGGGAAAATTTGCTGGATGAGTTAACAAGCAAAGGTAAATTCAGCGAATCGGAAGTAAAAAATATATTAACTGATTTATTGCCAGTTTTACAATTTATTCATGATAATAATGTAATTCATCGAGATATTAAACCAGAGAATATTATTAGATATTCGCAAGATAATAAGTTATTTTTAATTGATTTTGGTGTTTCTAAAGAAGTTGGTGGAAGTCTATTAACTAGAGTGGGAACTATTACCGGAACACCGGGTTATGCACCACCGGAACAATTTCGCGGGATGGTTTATCCTAATAGTGATATTTATAGTTTAGCTGTTACTTGTATTCGTTTACTGACGGGACATTTACAAAAAGCTGATGGTTCAGATTTATTGTTTGATTCCATGAGGATGCAGTGGGTATGGAAACAATATGTTTCTGTTAGTAAGGATTTGGAAATTGTTTTGGATAAGATGTTGGAAGATTTACTGATTAATCGGTTTCAGTCTGCAAAGGAGGTTTTAGAAGAATTAGGAAAACAGAAAGTTTCACCAAAAAATAATTTCCCAAAAATACCAGCATCTTTTACAGAACATCTGGGAAATGGTGTAGTTTTGGAAATGGTAGCAATACCAAGGGGAACATTCCTCATGGGTTCACCTGATGGAGAAGGATGTGATTATGAAAAACCCCAGCATCAAGTTAAAGTTACACCTTTTTACATGGGGAAATATCCAGTAACTCAAGCCCAATGGGAAAGGGTAGCACTTTTACCAAAAGAGAAGATTGATTTAAATCCCAAACCTTCACGTTTTCAAGGTGAAAATCTGCCTGTGGAACGAGTTTCATGGCTTGACGCACAAGAATTTTGTGCGAGAATTAGCAAAGCTACAGGTAAAATATATCGCTTGCCCAGCGAAGCAGAATGGGAATATTCCTGTAGAGATGGAACAACAACTCCCTATTATTTCGGTGAAACTATTAATACAGATTTAGTAAATCATAATGGGAAGCATAACAAAACAACAAAAGTAGGAAAATTTCCTTCTAACTCTTTTGGTTTATATGATATGCACGGGAATGTATGGGAGTGGTGTGAAGATGGCTGGCATGGGAAATATATAAACGCACCTAATGACGGTACTGCTTGGAGTAATGGTAATAATAGACTACTATTGCGAGGGGGTTCTTGGGAGAGTAATTCCATGTTTTGCCGTTCTGCAAGTCGTAACTGTAACAGTATGTATGATAGAACCAGATCCTACGGATTTCGTTTAGTAGTTTCCTGTTTAGGGAATTTTTAGTTCTTTATATAAAAAATATCAGAATTAAGATTTTCAGGATTTAATTTTTAATAAAAACCTGAGAAGGGATGAAATAAAAAACATCCTCCTTTTCCTCTCTGCGTCTTTGCTTCTTAGCGACTTTGCGCGAAATAAAATCTTAGTTGTCAGAATCAGGATATCCAGGATTTAAGGATTTACAGGATTTAATTTTCAGTGAAAACCTGAGAAGGAATGAAACAGAAAACATCCTCCTTTTCTTCTTTGCGTCTTTGCGTGAGATAAAATCTTTGATTTAAGGATTTTCTGGATGTGATTGAAAGTTTGATTTTGAGGATGTGAGGATTTTTTAGATGTTCTATAAATAATGATGTAGATAATTTTTCAAAGATGTAATTTTTCCATGCTTTTTAAATATATGATAAATTATCAAATAAAAATCCTGTTAATCCTCAAATCGTGGACATCCTGATATGGCTACGCCACGCTTCGCTATCAGACAATTTATGCCCATGTTATGATTATCTATAAATGTATTTGGGAGTTTTACCCATGAATAATCTTAATACTATCTCCTTACCCGATAATTTATACAAGGAACTACAAAAATTAGCTGAAGCTGAAAATGATTCCGTAGAATCTCAAGTTGTAACACTATTACAGAACGCTTTACAGACAAAAAAACAACAAATAGAAGCTCAACGCCGTGAAAATGTGCTAAAAGTCATAGAAGAAAGTCGCAATCGTCGGCGCTTAAACCCTGCGGATTTTGGACTACCAGATAGTACAGAAATGATTAGAGAAGATCGAGACAGATGACTACTACTTTGAAATGTGTCCTAGATACCAGTGTGTGCATTAAATATTTTATTGCAGATTCACTCAGTCCTAAAGTTATTGAACTGTTTAATCACCTTGGTTATCCAGAAACAGAAATTTTTGTACCAGACCTATTTTACATAGAATGTACAAATGTTTTCTTGAAATATGTACGTGCAAATATGTATACCTCTGCTGAGGTAATAGCAGACTTAGCTACTCTGAAAAATTTACAATTACAAGTTGTTTCGACAGCAAACTTGATGGATGATGCAGTTAATATTGCGTTAAATCACAATATTTCTGCTTATGATGCTTCCTATGTTGCACTTTCACAACAGAAAAACGCTACTTTGTTAACATTAGATAAAAAGTTAGTTAAGGCTTTAGCAACTTCATCCTATAATATTTGTTTGTTTAACGAATTTCAAATTCCAACCTTACCAAATAATTGATAATTTGAAAAGACGTTATATATGTGCGACACGGATTTCCATTATATCAGTATATGTCAAGTGCGGTAATTTTGTCAAGTGTTTTTTGTCTGAATCAAATATTGAAGCGGGCAAGACTTGTACTGAGCTTGTCGAAGTATGCCCACCCCACAAGATGATAAAATTATCTAAACTGTAGCTTTTTCCAACATCAATTTAGAACGCTTCACTTGTTCAGGAATAGCTACAGGATAATCACCTGTAAAACAAGCAGAACAAAAACTATTTGTATCTTCTCTGGTTGCTTCTAACATTCCTTCCCAACTCAAATAAGCAAGGGTATCAACTTCTAATTTTTTGGCGATTTCTGCTACTGACATTTTAGCGGCAATTAGTTGATCTTGGGTATCTGTATCTATTCCATAAAAGCAAGGATGGGTGACAGGTGGGGAAGATATTCTCATGTGTACTTCCGATGCACCTGCTTCACGCAATGCTTTAACGAGTTTGCGGCTAGTAGTTCCCCGGACGATAGAATCATCAATTATTACCACACGCTTACCATATAATACATCTTTCAGAGGGTTCAATTTCATCTTAATCCCTGTTTCGCGCATACTTTGGGTAGGTTGAATAAATGTTCTACCGACGTAGCGATTTTTAATCAAACCTTCACCATAAGCTACTCCTGATGCTTGGGAAAAACCAATGGCCGCAGGTATACCAGAATCAGGTACACCAAATACTATATCTGCTTCTATGGGTGATTCTTCCGCTAATCTCCGTCCTAATCGCATCCGATAGCTATATAATGTTTCATGGTGCATGACGCTATCAGGACGAGCAAAGTAGATCATTTCAAAGATACACAACTTGCGCTGGGGTTGTTGATTCCATCGGTGTGATGTTAAACCTTTTTCTGTGATCCAAACTAACTCTCCTGGTTCGACATCGCGCAGATATTCAGCACCGATAATATCTAAACCGCAGGTTTCGGAAGCGAGAACGTAACGTACTGGATCACTGTCTAATGTACCAATTACCAGGGGACGAATGCCGTTAGGATCTCTTGCTGCCATGATACCATCGGGTGTACCAACTACCAGACTAAATGCACCTTGACAACGGTGAAACGCACGAATCGCACCTTCTAACCAGTCTGCACCAGCATTGACTTCTTCGGCGATCGCATAAGCAATCATTTCTGAATCGGTGGTTGTTAGCAAATGAACATTACTCTGAAGTAATTCTTCCCGCAATTGTATGGTATTGACTAAATTACCATTATGTGCTAAAGCCAAATGACCTAAACGGGTTGAGATAACTGCGGGTTGAGCGTTAACTTTGCGACTAGAACCAGTAGTAGAATAACGGTTATGGCCAACTGCAATATTACCGACTAATTCTTCTAAAATAGTTTCATTAAATACTTGAGAAACCAGCCCCATATCTTTATGCTGGTGTACATAATGTCCATTAAAGGTAGCAATACCAGCAGATTCTTGACCCCGATGTTGCAGGGCATATAATCCAAAGTATGCCATTTTTGCTACATCTTGTTCTGGTGCATAGATACCAAAAACACCACACGCTTCTTCTGGTTTATCACAAGCGTTTTCACTAATTTCACTAATATTTATGGATTGATCAGAAGTGATAGAATGTTGGGGAATCATGCTGGTTTTTGCTCCTGGTAACTGGTGATTGGTAATTGGTAATGGGTAATTGGTGATTGGTAATTGGTAAACTTCCTACTGTCACCTGTCACCTGTCACCTGTCACCTTCTTACTGCCTCTTAATAAATCTTTAACCATCCATTAAAACAGTACCGTAAATTGGTCAAGGATGGGGGATGAATTGTAAATTTTCATGCCTGATCCTTGACATTGATGCGGTTTATGTATTGGCATAGACAGCGAGACGTTGGGCGATCGCCTGATCGTAAACGTTGCTCATATCGCTAATGCTGACTTTCATAACTTCTTGGTGATCAGCAGTAGTCACTGTTAACCCTGCTTCCACGTTAGCAACTATACCTAATTTTTGCCAATTTTCTCCTAAATGTTCCTGTAAATAGGATTCCCAAATTTCCTGATTTTCCACACTCACAGAAACTAAAATTCTCGCACCACCTTCACCAAACAACACTTCATCAAAGCGAAAATCAGAGTTTGCAGAAATACCTAAATTTAATTCTGCTCCCAACTTTCCACTTAAACAACATTCCGCCAAAGCTACAATTAAACCACCTTCAGCAGTATCATGGGCAGAATTTACCCATCCAGAACGGATACCATAACGACACACGCTTTGTACTTTCCGTTCTAAATCAAAATCAACTCTTGGCGGTTTACCAGCTATTGTATTATGAATCGTTGCTAAATATTCAGAAGCTCCCAATTCGATTTTAGATTTTAGATTTTGGATTTTGGATTGAATTGGTAAACCTAAAAGGTAAATTACATCACCTGGATTTTTCCAACCCTGTCCGCAAATTTTATCCAAATCCTCAATTAAACCAACCATTCCCACTACAGGAGTCGGATAAATAGGCTGCGGATTTCCCTGAGCATCAAAAGTTTCATTATACAAAGAAACATTCCCACCCGTAACTGGCGTTCCTAACTCCTGACATCCTTCACTTAATCCTTTACAAGCTGATGCTAACTGCCAATAACCGATAGGTTTTTCAGGACTGCCAAAATTAAGATTATCTGTCACCGCTAAAGGTTCAGCACCCACACAGCTAAGATTTCTTGCAGCTTCCGCTACAACAGATTTAGCGCCCTCGTGAGGATCTAAATACACATAGCGAGAGTTACAATCAACCGTAGCAGCAACTCCCGATTTTAGATTTTGGATTTTGGATTTTAGATTGGGGTTTGTTTCTAAAGGACGTAAACGCACTACAGCAGCATCCGACCCACCTGGCAATAATACAGTATTATTCTGCACCTGATGATCATATTGGCGATATACCCAACTTTTAGAAGCAATGGTAGGTGTACCCAGCAATGTTAATAAAACATCCTGCCAACTTTGTAACTTACCATTAACTGTAATTCCCGTAATATCACAACTTGGCAAACTATCTACACTCCAAGCCCAGGCTGCTTTTGCATATTCTGGCGTTTCGGCTAACAGTTCTCTTTCATACAAAGGCGTATTTTCTGCTAACGCATCCGCAGGAATTTCCGCAGCAACTTCACCCTTGAATAAAATTCTCACCATCGGTTCAGCAATTACCGTACCTGCAACCACCGCTTGCAGTCCCCAACGGTGGAAAATATCAATTAATTCCTGTTCTCTACCTTTTTCCGCTACAAACAGCATCCTTTCTTGAGATTCCGAAAGCAGATATTCATAGGGTATCATTCCATACTCACGCGCTGGAACTTTATCTAAGTCAAATTCAATACCTACGCTGCCTTTAGCTGCCATTTCCGAAGTAGAACAAGTGATACCCGCAGCACCCATATCTTGAGCCGCTACCACTGCCCCGGTTTTAAATGCCTCTAAACAGGCTTCAATTAAAGACTTCTCTAAAAATGGATCGCCCACTTGCACCGCAGGACGGTTATCCATTGACTCATCGGTTAATTCCGCACTGGCAAAACTCGCACCACCCATACCATCCCTACCAGTGGTTGAACCAACATATAATACAGGGTTGCCAATTCCTGAAGCACCGGATTTTACTATTTCTGGTGTTTCCATTAATCCCAGTGCCATGACGTTAACTAAGGGATTTCCTGAATAAGCTGGATCAAAATAAACCTCGCCGCCTACCGTGGGAACACCGACACAGTTACCATAATGTGAAATACCCGCTACAACGCCATTAAATAATCTTTGAGTTTTGGGATCATCCAAACTACCAAAACGCAGAGAATTTAATAACGCAATTGGACGCGCCCCCATTGTAAAAATATCTCTTAATATACCTCCCACACCTGTAGCAGCACCTTGGAAGGGTTCAACTGCTGAGGGGTGGTTATGGGATTCTATTTTAAATGCTAGTTGCAGTCCATCGCCTAAGTCTACCACACCGGCATTTTCACCGGGTCCGACAAGAATGCGGGGTCCTGTGGTGGGAAACTGTTTGAGGAGGGGACGGGAATTTTTATAACAACAATGTTCTGACCACATTACCCCAAACATACCTAGTTCGGCTTTGTTGGGGTGACGGCCTAAGCGGCGGACAATTTCGGTATATTCTTGTGGTTTAATGCCTTCTGAGGCGATTTCTTGGGGAGAAAAGGGACTTTCGGTGGTCATGGTTTGTTATGCACCAAGAGGACAGATGATTATTGTATCTGAGAACCCTAACTTCTTTATAATTAATTATGTAGATCGCTGATCCAATATGCAAGATACTTTAACCATTACCATTAACCCAGAACTAAAAGCAGCACTTTTAGAAATGACTCAAGCTGAAGGTATATCTGCTGATAGTTTAGTTGGTAAAGCTATTGAGGATGGCATCTTTACTCACAAATTCCGTGCATTGCGTTCTTATTTGATGCAGAAGAATAAAACGGTAGGAATTTGCTGTTTCTGAAGAAATGAATATGCGGTAGAAATTAGTCTGGGTGTGGGGTATGGTAGGAGAGCGATCGCCATTTTTAATATTAGCGATCGCCTATCATATTAAACAGTAAATTTTAATTTCTCTCTCAACCTACTCCACAGAATTTTGATCCCCAGATTTTTCCGCAACCTTCCTCACTGCTTCAATATCTACATCTAACCTTGTCGCTATTTCTTCCACCGTCAAACCTAACTCTATTAATAGAGGTACTGACTCCAACCTACCTTCCAACCTACCTTCTAGCCTACCTTTTGTTCTTTCTTCTTCCGCAACATCTCGGAAATATCTTGTTTGCTTTAAATCTTCAAAAGTAAACATTGCTTCTATCTCCTGACGAGTTAAATTATTGAATTTATAAACTAAGATCGTCTCTAACAATTGTAAGACTTTTTGCCTTTGGGCTGCATCTGTAAATTGTTGTCGAGATTTGTCCATTAACTGTTGACTGTGATCAATTGCAGTTTCTTCTTTCTCTACTACTAACTGTACCATACCCAACCCTACAGAGTTATCATTTGTGACTTCTAACTCATCTAAATAAATGATTGTTACTTGCTGACTCATTAGCAAACCTCGATACTGGATAGGTACACCAGGATCTAAACTGCGTTTAGCAAAAATTGCCACTGCATGAAAATCATTCTTTGGTTTATATTGATTGAGGTAAACAAAGATTTCCGCAAATAATTTCCAGTAAAAATCCGTTTTTGGTTGAAATTGCACCTCAACAAAATAAATCGGTTGTTCAGGTATGTCTGAATTTGGTATGAATAACCCATCAAACCGAAATGCTAACTCTTTTATTTCTACAGATGTAAATTGATAATTTTCTGCTTCTGTAGCTGGTTTACCAATCAATTCAAAAAGAATATTTGGTAATGTTTGAAAGAGTTGATAGAAGATAGTATCTGTTTTCACCCTGCGAAAAATTCCTATTTTTTAAACTATGACAAAAATAAAAAGGTGCCAGTTAAACTATTTGACATTATCCACCTATTTCCAAATTACTTAAAATCAAATCTGCTCTTGGTTCAAACCCATCTCCATATTCTGCTGGATAATGGGTAATTACATAAAATACTTTACCCTTTTCTTCTCCAATATAAATATTACCAAAAATCTCTTGACCTTTACTAAAAGTAATCTTTTCTTTTGCCCAAGGATAGGTTACTGTATCGCTATGACTGCCAACTTTCCAACCATTAGATGCAATTATCCCATCTTTACTATTAATAAAGGTTTTGACTTCTTCTAAAGCTTTTAAATCATCAGGAAAGACAAATGTAACATAAGCATTTTCATTTTTTACACCTCCAAAATTAGCAATAAATTTCACCTCTCTTGCTTTATTGATATCTTTATTTTCAACTAAAAAATCCTCTTGAGGAAAGTAGGTACTAAATACATTTTTCTCCTGGTAAAGTTTTAAGGAAATGCTGGTTTTTTCCCCTTCCACAGAAATAGTAGCTGTTTTATTATTTGGTCTATTTTGTGCAGATTTATTACTATCTACAATGGGTTTATTTTCGGTAATGCGGCTATTGTCCGCAGAAATTTGGTTTTCAGTAGGTGTAGTACAAGCAGTAATTCCATTTAATAAGATTGTTGCTGCTACTACTTTAATAAGATTCAGATACATTTTACAAAAATGTGTTAGTGTTTACAAAAATTTGACTAATATATGCAATTGACTGTTTCTGCTGCCATCAAAATGATGTATTTTTCTCTTTCAATCAATTGCTCAAAGGTATACATTTTTTCTTCAATTCTTCAGTGATTAAAATCACCGATGAATATGATTACAATCACCATTATCCATGATGAAGATCCTTCTCTAAGAATGAACATCTTGGGATAATAACTCATAACTGAACTCTAGCCGAGTCATTAATAGGGAACACAACTAATGGCCGACAGCCTCCTGTCGGTTTTTTGTTTTTGGTGAGCGTCAGTAGATGCACATATAGCTGTAGCCATTCAAATTAGGACATGATTAGTCTTTGAAACCTAATAATAACAAGGGTTTTACTCTTGCCTTTTGCCTTTTGCCTTTTGCTATAAAATGTCCCCACAACTTTATAATAACTTGACAAATATGTTGCCATAATTTTGCCATAGCAACTATCAAGTGTGGGGAAAGAGTGATCAAATGAGCAAGATCACCAGTAGCTTTACGCAAAGCACCAGCCGTGATGGCGATCGCTAATGTTGCAGAGAAACCTTGTAATTAGGACATCGCTTGAATGATGTAATCAAAGTAAGGCTCTGCTGCTGCTGCATCTTCACCACTTAGTAAGCCCAAGGATGCTTGTTTAAGGCAGTTGATAGCTTCTACCATTCCCGGTACAGGAACACCCAGAGAATTGTACATTTCCCGTACACCAATCAACCCAATTTTTTCAATTGGTTCTTTGTCACCTGCAAGCACACCATAGGTAATTAAGCGCAGATACCAGCCGAAGTCACGGATACATAAAGCGCGTTGCTTATCTCCGTAAGCATTGCCACCGGGAGCGATAAAGTCAGGGCGCTTTTGCCAAAGTTTTTTGGTTGCTTCCTGAACTATCTTTTTTTCGTTTTCTGACAGGGTAGCAGCGATTCTAGTCCGCTGTGCGCCTGTTTGCAAAAATTCTTTGATACTTTTGAGTTCGCCACTGCTAGGGTAACGCAGTTCGTCGTCAGCTTGGAGAATAACTTGGCTAATTACAGTCATGATTATGTAATCACGGAAATTATATTATTTGTTAGTTTAACCAGTTCGCGGTACAGAAGTGAAGGGTATATTGGTAATTGGTAATTGGTAATAGGTAATTGGTAATTGGTGTAAATTATGCAAATTAAATTAATATTTTGTAACTTTTGCCTATTCTCTATTTCCACCAACTAATAACTAATGACTAATGACTAATAACTAATAACTAATGACTAATACAGTTTGGCGACAGGGTGAAGTAATAGAACTAGAAATTACTGATTTAAGCGACACTGGTGATGGTGTAGGGCGCTTTGATCAGCGTGTGGTATTTGTTCCCGATACAGTAGTGGGCGATCGCACTTTAGTCAGACTTACACACGTTAAACCCAAATATGCTCATGCTACCCTCAAACAAATCCTTCAACCATCTACTCAACGTATCCGACCTAGTTGCATTGTTGCTGATAAATGTGGTGGTTGTCAGTGGCAGCATATAAATTATCATTATCAGCTTACATCAAAATATAATCAAGTAATTCAAGCTTTAGAAAGAATAGGCGGTTTTGTTAACCCCTCAGTAGCTCCCGTCTTATCAACATCATCATCTTTAGGTTATCGCAACAAAGCCACCTATCCCGTCCGGATCTCAGCTACCGGACAAGTTCAAGCTGGTTATTACCAAAAAGGTAGTCATCAACTCATTAACTTAAATCAATGTCCAGTTCAAGACGCTCGTTTAAATCCTTTATTAGCAGAAGTAAAACAGGATATTAAAAAGCGGGATTGGTCAATTTATGACGAAAAACGCCACCAAGGACAAATTCGCCATTTAAGTTTACGTATAGGTCGCCGTACAGGGGAAATGCTACTAACTTTAGTAGTCAAAGATAGAAATTTACCAGACATTGAAACCCAAGCCCAGGAATGGTTACAGCGTTATCCCCAGTTAGTAGGAGTTTGTTTAAATCGCAATAGCGATCGCACAAATGCTATATTTGGAAAAGATACAACTTGTATTGCCGGGATTCCTTACCTGCGAGAAAAATTCGCTGGTTTAGAATTTCAAATCCGCCCGGATACATTTTTTCAAGTTCATACAGAAACGGCTGAAGCACTTTTACAAGTCATTCAGTCAGAATTAAATTTACAAGGTCATGAAGTTTTAGTCGATGCCTATTGTGGTATTGGTACTTTAACTTTACCCCTAGCAAAACAAGCACGCCAAGTTATTGGATTGGAAGTGCAATCAGCAGCCGTAGAACAGGCAATTTTCAATGCCCAACAAAACGAAATTAATAATGTAACCTTTCAAGTAGGAGCAGTGGAGAAAAATCTACCAAATTTGGGAATTATACCAGATATTGTCTTACTTGATCCGCCACGTAAAGGATGTGAAGCTAATGTCATCAAATCTTTACTGAACCTGAAACCTTCGCGCATTATTTACGTCAGTTGTAAAGTAGCCACCCTAGCTCGTGACCTAAAATTATTGTGTGAACATGGACAATACCATCTTACAAGAGTACAGCCAGCCGACTTTTTTCCCCAAACCGCTCACGTAGAAACAGCAGCCTTTCTCCAGCGATATCCATGCTAAAAGCAACTATTAACTTTGGCTTATATGTTAACCAATTGTTTACAAAAACTTAAATGGAAAATTTATAGTCCAGTGCATACTAATAATGCTAAAATAAAATCAACCTAAAAAATAGAGATTTCTTTTTTAACCATTAAAGTTGCATGACTCTGATTTGAAAAAGTGAAATAAATTGTGCAAATTATTAACCGGCTACAAAGAAAGTTAAATATTTATATACTTTCCCAAAGTAATAAATAGCAACACAAAAGTTGTTGATTGTATTAGCAAAACAATTACAGCCAAATTTTAATTAAGCAATTTTCACTTATATTTAGAGTCAATGCTCCCTAGCAATTTCATAAATTTAGTTTTACAGACGCAAGTTTGAAGGCAGCATGACCACCTTAATCTTTATCAGAGTGCCGATAACAGCAAACTGATGTCTAGCTAACTAAAAGCTACGGGGTTTCTCTTGTGATTACCATTTCTCTTCGTCCACTTGGGCGCTCTTGGGGTACTATTAGTTTTGCCTCAACACTTTATCTATGTCCAATATTAGATTTACTATTGGCAGATATTCCCACAAAATTACAAGCCGAACTGCGTTTAGGACTTCAAGAAGCCCTAGTAAACGCAGCTAAACACGGCAATAATCTTGATCCCAGTAAACTAGTAGTAGTTCGTTTTTCCTTGATAGATAATCAATATTGGTGGATTATTTCCGATCAAGGTAATGGTTTTACTCCCTGTTGTAATCCTGATAGTGATCCCACTGACTTTTTACCACCAGATGAATCAGAAAATGGTCGAGGAATGTCTCTACTGCATCTAATTTTTGATCAAGTACAATGGAACCGCAAAGGAACAGAATTAAGACTTTGCAAGCAAATAGAAACTCGGCGTTTGTTATCTTTAAGAAGATAGGAGTCAGGAGTCAGGAGTCAGGAGGCAGCAAAAAGGCAGGGGAGCAGGGAGCAGGGGAGGAGAATTTTAGATTTTAGATTTTAGATTGGAGTTAATAAAAACAATCCAAAATCCAAAATCCAAAATCCAAAATTGAGCCACCAATCACCAATCCCTCAATGTTTACCGTGAGTAGGACAAGGAGGGGCAGAAATAGACTTATCTAACCAGCCTATAGCCTGTTCTAACCTAGCTTGTGCCTCTTGAGGTTCATTTTTGACCAAAAAAACCATAGCAGCCGCTAAAAGCTCACTAGCGCGGGCATTGCGGTTAGACTTGAGACGATGCCAGTCATTAGGCGAAATACTTAGTCTTTCCATCAAAGTTTGGGCAAGTTCCAGAGTAGTAACATCATTTAATTGACTGGTTTGATACATAAGACTAAGTGCTGAGTTAAGAGTAAAAGTTATGATGTAATTATCATAGCCAATGACCCATCACCAATGACCCATCACCAATGACCAAACCAGAGGAAAACCAGCAACCCGACTTTGAACAGGAACTAGAGGAACTAGAAACCGGACTGCGACTCTTAAAAGAAAGATATGCCCAAGTGCAACGGGATCAACAGCAAAAGGCACAATGGCAACAAGAAATTAAAAATCTCAAAGAAAATAAAAATCAGACACCAGAAATCAAAGCCGAGTTAAAACGCCTGGAAAGAGAGTTAGAAGCCCTAGAAATTAACCTAGAAAGCCAATTATTTTCCTGGAAAAGCCTAAATCGGCCTTTTTGGCAAGCAGTCCGTTTTGGTGGTTTAGGAATTATTATAGGATGGGTGTTAAAATCTTCTATTGGGTGATTGGTGACTGGTGATTGAGAAAGAAGGCAAGAGGCAAGAGGCAAGAGGCAAGAGGCAAAAGTTTCTTAACTTTGACGTTTGACTTTATATCTTACCTGTTCCCTGTTCCCTGTTCCCTGACTAAAATTAATGTTATATATAGTTAAAAAAATCCAAACTGTAAAAAATGATTAAACATCGAATTGCCGAAATATTAAGAAGTAGTCAACCAGAAGAAACCTTAACAGTACAAGGTTGGGTAAGAACAAAACGCGAATTAAAAGGATTTGCCTTTTTAGAAGTTAACGATGGTTCATGTTTAGCCAACTTACAAATAGTTATTAATCAAGAATTACCAAACTACGAAGCCATATTAAAACAGATAAATACAGGTGCTTCCGTCGAAGTTGCAGGGGTATTAGTGGCATCTCAAGGAAAAGGACAGAGAATAGAACTAAAAGCAGATGCAGTAAAAGTATACGGAGACGCTGATCCCGAAACTTATCCTCTGCAAAAGAAACGTCATTCCTTTGAGTTTTTAAGAACCATTGCCCATTTAAGAGGTAGAACTAACTCTTTTGGATCAGTATTTCGGGTAAGAAATGCTTGTGCAACTGCCATACATCAATTTTTCCAAGAACGGGGTTTTATGTGGGTACATACTCCCATTTTAACCGCCAGTGATTGTGAAGGTGCAGGAGAATTATTTAGTGTTACAAGTTTGAATTTAAAAAATATTCCCCGCACAGAAAATAAAGAAGTTGATTATAGTCAAGACTTCTTTGGCAAACCGACTTATTTAACAGTAAGTGGACAATTAGAAGCGGAAATAATGGCAATGGCGTTTAGTAACGTCTATACTTTTGGTCCCACATTCCGCGCGGAAAATTCTAACACTTCTCGTCACTTAGCCGAATTTTGGATGGTAGAACCAGAAATGGCATTTTGTGATTTAGAAGGAGATATGAATTTAGCAGAAGATTTCTTAAAACATATTTTTAAATATGTGATGGAAACCTGTGCTGAAGACATGGAATTTTTCAATCAAAGAATTGATAATACTGTTTTAGAAACTGCCAACAATATTATTAACAATCAATTTGAAAGATTGACTTATACCGATGCAGTCAAACTTTTAGAAAAAGCGGATGTAAAATTTGAATATCCTGTAAGTTGGGGTGCGGATTTACAGTCAGAACATGAGCGTTATTTAGCAGAACAATTGTTTAAAAAACCTGTGATTGTGACAGATTATCCAGCGCAAATTAAAGCCTTTTATATGCGGTTGAATAATGATGAAAAAACCGTGAGAGCAATGGATATTCTTGCACCGAAAATAGGTGAAATTATTGGAGGTTCGCAACGGGAAGAAAGATTAGATGTGTTAGAAAAACGGGTTTTAGCACAGGGAATGAAAACAGAAGATTTGTGGTGGTATTTAGATTTGCGTCGTTATGGTACTGTACCTCATGCTGGTTTCGGTTTAGGGTTTGAAAGACTGGTGCA
Organism: Sphaerospermopsis sp. LEGE 08334; assembly: GCF_015207205.1. Classification (NCBI taxonomy): domain Bacteria; kingdom Bacillati; phylum Cyanobacteriota; class Cyanophyceae; order Nostocales; family Aphanizomenonaceae; genus Sphaerospermopsis; species Sphaerospermopsis sp. LEGE 08334. The sequence continues at coordinate 77,607 of NZ_JADEXH010000024.1, forward strand.
GTTTATGACGGGTATGGGGAATATTCGGGATGTGATTCCTTTCCCCCGTACACCACAAAGCGCGGAGTTTTAATAGTTAGGAGTCAGGAGTCAGGAGATCAAGGAGTCAGGAGGAAAAATTAGCAGCAGCTAAGAATAGTCTCTCTCAAAGGAAAATCCCTTGATTTCTCTAGCTCTTGGCAATATTTCAGCAAACCCTAGTTAGTTGGTAGGGGTTTAGCACTACTAAACTCCTACTATATATGTGAAATATGTGTGAACCCCGTTACAAAAACGGCCTCCTACCTTCGTTATTATTTTGCTTGTCGCTATTACGTTTTAAAGTTTTTTCTGTTAAGGAAACACTACCAATACCTTGAAGAATACCACGGGCAACTAAACCTAAACCTCTACCAATTATTTGTGTTAATATAAACACAATTCCATTACCGAAAAAAGATAATAGAGATTGTAAACGTGGTGCGATCGCATCTCGCAATTCTAACAGTAATGTCACCGCTAAAGGAACTCCAGACAGTTTTGCTAACTCTTGGTTACGAGGAGAATAAATTGATATTTTGGCAATTCCACGAGGTGCAAATACAAAGAGTTCATAGCGACTTTCAAAAATTGCCTGGGGTTCATTCACATAATTATTTAATCTGTATTTCCAAGATAAATTATTTCTAAATCTTTCAATTTCTCTTGTGGAAATTAAATGACGATCATAAAAATTTTGTTTGATGGTTTCTACATCTGCCAAGGAATTTAGTAATGGTTGTAATACACCATTAGCAACTTGAATTAGTACATTCTCTAAAATCATTGATGCTTGAGAATTTGCAAGTTCGGTTCCTGCGGAATAAGAGATATTATCAACATATAAATCTGTTTGCCAAAGGAGATAAGAAAACAAGTCTTCGACTAAGGGAATTTTATTGAGGATTTCAGTTTCTACACCTGCTGCATTTTTCAATAAAAAAGTGACTATTTCTATATTGACATCTCCGACATTTATCCGGGAAGATGTACCGTAAAATTCGGTAATTGCTGATTCCCATAAATTATTGAGAATCTGATTTTTTAACTCAGGTATTTGTTGAATTTCGACTTTTGAACTACGTAGATGATCTAATTTTTGAGATACTTTTTGTAAGATGATATAAAGAAGTTCTCTTTTTTTGTCTTCACGCAGAATATCAATTTCTAAAGGTATGTCTGTCAGATTTTGTAAAGGAAACTGGAGTTTATTAGTACAAGATGTAAATATTATAGATTGTAGTGCTTTTGGACTCAGTAAAGGCGGTACAACAGTTTCCATTTGTTGTAATTCTGCTTTACTAATGGCGCTACTTGAGTAAGAAATGGGTAGCGGTAATGGTTGAGATTTTTGTATTTCTTGTCTTTCTTCTGGTGCAGACAATAAGTTATTTACTAGCCAACGCGCTGCTAAAAGTTCTCTTCTTTGTCCTGCAAGAATAGCTTTATCTAATAATGGTAATCCAGGAATTTTTAATTGTGCTGTAACTGCGGACAGATTATTATTAATATGATTGATTCCTGTTAACCGGATATTATTCCTAAGTCTGGTAAAAGGTAAATGAGATAAAGGGGAATTTATTACTGTTGTTCCTAACCAGTAGTAACCACCTGATGCTATTTCTTGCATGATGGGTACTAATTCTGAAATAGATATACCTTTTGGACAATAGCCATTTACACCTGTATTTTTTGCTGCTAATAACATTTCTGGTGTAGATATAGAACTAAGCAACAAAATGGGTATATGAGGATATAAAGCTTTAAGTTGTCTGCAAAATTGTAACCCTAGCTGTTGAGATTCGCTAGAACTGGCATTTCCTAATTCTAAAACTATTAAATTGATTTGGTTTTGATCAGGTGCTGCAATTTCCGCTAAAACCTGTAAAGCTGCGGTATCAGTGGGAACATCGGCTATTACTTGTAGGTGTGGGATTGTTTCTAGAGCTACCCTTAGTCCTAGACGAAAGATGGAATCTGGGTCAATTAATAATAATTGTAAATTTAAACTACTTAAAGGGCGATCGCTCATAGTCAGGTCAAATAAAAATGGAATTTGTTCCCAGCCAAAAAACCGCAGTCATCCCCGGCTGAGTCATTCCTATTTTCACCTGTTTTTGTCACTTTAATTTATCAGTAGTGATAATGTAAAGCATTAGCCAGTTACTAATGACTAATGACTAATAGACATCTCCAGAAATTAAATATGCGGTTTCCAGAACCCTTGTAGAGACATTGCATGCAACGTTTCTACATTCTTTTTCGGAGAGGTCTAATAATCATTTTGATCTGGTTGCAGGTTACGATGTCCAAAAAAGTTGATGGTGTAACCACTAATCTTCACTCCGGTTTGTGCCTCAACTTGCTGGATCAAATCTTCTGGTATTTCTATATGCACATCTAAAATTTGATTTGTATCTAAGCAGTTAACATGACTGTGAGCATCAGTCACATTACCATATAACCGTCCATCACAATGTTCAATACACTCAATAATACCTTGACTGGATAGAGCTTCTAAATTTTGATAAACAGAAGTATGGCCAATCTCTTTACCTTGTTGGTTCAAGCGATCGTAAATCTCTCTAGCGGAAAGATGTTCTTTAGCTTGCCATAGTAATTCTAGTATAAATCGGCGCTGGCGGCTAACACGCATACCTAGTATTTGACACCGATCTAGAGCATCTTCTAAAGAACGAATTGCTTTTGTAGAAATAGCTGGTTTTTGCATATTTCAGTTTTAACTGTAGGAACTGTAGGAATAGTTTTCTGCTTTCATGAAATAAATGTTAATTTTTATACGTAGTGATATTACATATTTACGATATATTCTTTGCTTATCCTTGTGTATTTGATACTGACATCTTTGATTAACTACAGGTTTGAGCCAGTTTGGTTTTGGGTTATTTTATAATTAATTACATCTTAACTCTAAAACAAACTCATTACAACTTTAGCTTATCAAGACCATAAATGTCCAGGTGAGGGGGTTGTAGTTTGGGAAAATGTATATAAAATTATAAAATGTCAATAGTACAACTACGCAAAATAGAAAAAATAGCACATTCAATAATGGACAATTAACAATGAACAATTGACAATGATTTCTCCCTTGAAGGGAGAGGATTGAAAAATCGGAATTTTGCTCTTTTTTCCCCTTGAAAGGGAAGGTTTCAAACCTTGAATGAAACAATTATCAATTATAAATTGTCAATTATCAATTGATAAAGTAGCATTAATGCCTAAAAACTGCTACTGTTGATTCTGGATACCACATTTGAGCAATCAAAAAAGCAGCCAAAAAATTCAATGACAATCACAATCAGCCTTAATAACGACTCTATAAATAATCTAGATTTGTCACCTGCATTAAAGGTAATTGAACCATTGCTGCAAGAGGAATCCATTACATCCCAGGAACAGCAATTGCGCTTTGAAATCAATTACCAACGGGAAGCAAATGATCCACGGGAGCTTTCTGAAATTCCAGAGGTCAGGTTGTGGTTTGTGCGTTTAGATTCCAAATATCCCTGGTTGCCGTTTTTACTAGATTGGAAAGCTGGGGAATTAGCCCGTTATGCTGCTATGCTAGTACCCCATCAGTTTACTAAAAAAGAAGGTATACAGTACAACCCTGAAGCCTTAGAAATCTTTTTGATGCACAAAATTTTTATTTTAAGTGATTGGCTAAAACAACAAAATATTCCTACACCATTCCGACTTAAATCTTTCGCGCAAATCTTGGGTTATGAATTAGAAGATGGCTTTTTTGAAATGATTGAAAAAAGATAAGTATGAAGGAGTCAGGAGTCAGTAGGGGCAATTCCCCCGTGGTTGCCCCAAGAGTCAGGAGTTAGAATGTTTGTCATCTGCTATATAAATTTCGGATTTTAGATTTTTCAATCAATCCAAAATCCAAAATCTCAAATCTAAAACTAATAGTCAACCGCCCCAGATTTTTTCTAAAACGGTTGCAGGTTCGATATCAGCGGTTTTGCCAGTGGGGGATTTAATGGCGAGGAATTTATCACTGGTTGGTAATATCTTTCCTGGGTCTGTAGAACCAAGTAGGGCGATAGTATAGGTTTGTACAGCTACAGCCACTTGTAGGGGCGCACTGTTGAGAGAAAGCATTAAACTTGCTCCACCAATTATGGCAGTTAATTTGCCCACATCATCAATGGCAATTACTTTAATACCAGGACAAGATTCCACTAGGGAAGAAACAAATGTATCATCCTCAATTTCTTTAATGACCACCACCGGTAAATCTGGTTGTTTGCGTTGACAATCTTGAATAATTTGTTGCCAACTAGCTACAGGATAGCTGGTATCAGCACCATTGATTTGGGAGAACTTACCAGAACCACCAGAGAGCAAGATGTAACCTGTGTCATTGATACCCAAGCGTTTTTGTTGTTGTTGCGCCCATTCAATATCTGGTTTCAGTATATTTACTGCTAACGGTGGGCAAGGTGTCTTAATTCCCAGAGGTTGCAACAAATCATGATACATGGAAGGGATATATTGGGATGTATTGGGAGATACAACACTGGTGAGAAAATTTGCACCACTACCTTGGAAGCCAATGCGAGTGGGAATACCAGTCAACCAGAGAAATAAACCGACAAACCAACTTTCTCCAGCAGTGATGGCAACATCATATTCGCGATCGCGGATTGTTCCCACCAAGTTACCCCAATCTGCTAAACTATTACGATCCTTGTAATCAAAGGTCAATACCTCGTGAACTGACTTGCTCACTCGGTAGGCAGCCTTTGACCGGGGTTCGACAACGACATCTATCAGAGCGTTGGGATAGGAACGCTTGAGATCATCCAAAGTGGGAAAAAAAAGAACTTGGTCGCCAATTGAACCAGGTACAAAAGCTACTACTCGCATAAATAATATATTTATTGAAGCTTATCGTCCTTATTTTATGTGAAATGGGGAATGGTAATTGGTAATTGGTGATTGGTGATTGGTGATTGGTAATTGGTGATTGGTGATTGGTGATTGGTGATTGGTGATTGGTGATTGGTGATTAGGGAGAAGAAAATTCTTGATCTTGACTACTGACTACTGACTACTGACTCCTGACTCCTGACTCCTTGATCTCCTGACTCCTGCTATTTACAAAATCGAGGAAAGTTGTGTATTTATTAATTCCGTCCGCAGGTAGCGGCAAAAGAATGGGTGCTGATCGCAATAAACTTTTATTACAGGTTCGCTCAAAAACTCTTATTGCTTGGACTTTGTTAGCTGCGGAAGCTGCTAGTGCTATCAGTTGGATCGGAATTATTTCCCAACCTCACGACTGGGAGGACTTTAAGGCAATTTTGGCTGATTTAAAGCTAACTAAACCTGTGGAGTTTATTCCTGGTGGTGCTACCCGCCAAGAGTCAGTTTATAACGGATTACAGGCATTACCAGAAAATGCTGAACAGGTATTAATTCATGATGGGGCGCGATGTTTAGCTACACCGGACTTATTTAATGCTTGTGCAGCAGCTATTGTTCATTGTCCGGGGTTAATTGCGGCTATACCTGTAAAAGATACAATTAAAGTTGTGGGGGAAAGTGGCATAATTCAAAGTACACCCAGCAGAGAGCAACTTTGGGCGGCGCAAACTCCCCAAGGATTTGATGTGAAGTTGTTAAAAGAATGTCATGCTGAGGGTGTGCGTCAAGGTTGGGAAGTGACAGATGATGCCGCTTTGTTGGAAAAATGCGGGATTGAAGTACGGATAGTACCAGGAGAGGAGACTAATTTGAAAGTGACAACTCCTCAAGATTTGGCGATCGCAGAATTTATTCTCTGTCACAGGGAACAGGTGACAGGTGACAGCTGACAGGTGACAGCTGACAGGTGACTGGGGACTGGTGATTTTATTTTGGATTTTTGATTTTGGATTGTATTTCATGAATCCAATCTAAAATCTAAAATCTAAAATCTAAAATCTAAAATTCTCCTGCCTCCTGACTCCTGATTCCTATAACTTTTAAATATGTCCAAGAATATAGCCATAGCAATCAAAATAGAAGCGATTTTGTATTTAAAGGGTAAACCTTTGTCTGTGAGTGAAATAGCCGAGTATGCTGGGTGCGATCGCCATACAGCAGAAGAAGGTATAATTGAACTGATGGATAATTATGCCCGTCGAGATAGTGCGCTAGAAGTTGTCGAAACCGCAAATGGTTATAGTTTGCAACTGCGGTCAGATTTTCATGATTTAGTACAGACTTTGATCCCTGTAGAGTTGGGTGTGGGAGCTTTACGGACTTTAGCAGCGATCGCTCTTAACAGTCCCATTTTGCAAAGTGAGTTAATAGAACTGCGGGGTTCAGGTGTATATCAGCACGTTCCTGAACTGGTAGAATTAGGATTTGTGCGTAAACGACGAGACAATGAATCCCGGTCATACTCATTACAAGTCACGCCAAAATTTCACCAATATTTCCAAATTGATCAACTTCCCGAAATTATTCCCAAAACCGAGAAAGAACAACAGTTAGAACTGGAGTTAGAGGTGACAGGTGATGGGTGACTGGGGACTGGGGAAGAAAATTTTAGATTTTAGATTTTAGATTTTAGATTGGACTTGACAAAAACAATCCAAAATCCAAAATCCAAAATCCAAAATAAATAACTCCTGACTCCTCGATCTCCTGACTCCTTGTTCGCGAAGCGTGGCGAAGCCATTTTCCTGTTCCCTGATAAATGCGCTAGGCTTGTGATATGGTTTAAAGTAGAATTAGCAACTAAGCTAAGAAGAATTGCCAATGGTGTTTGATCCTGATTTTTTGAATGACAACTCTGAGGAACACACTAATCAGCTTCTGAACGAACACTTGGGGGAAAATCCGAATCAGTTATTGAAATATTTACAGCATCAATCTCCCGACGTTCTAGCCCGTGTAGCCCAGTCTGCCAGTCCAGAAATTAAACAAATCATTTCCCAGAATGTCCAAGGACTGGTAGGAATGCTCCCAGGAGAGAGTTTTAATGTGCAAGTTACTACAGACCGAGATAACCTCGCAGGACTGTTGGCATCAGCAATGATGACTGGTTATTTTCTGCGGCAGATGGAACAAAGAATGCACTTAGAGCATTTGTCTAATCAATAGTTCCGAGTACAGACGTGATCAACTACGCCTGTACTAATAACTAATTTTGGATCTCAGTTCCTAAGCGTACTCTAAAGGTTTGAATTTTGCCATTACGATTAACTTCAATTTTGAGAATGTCTCCGACTTGACTTGAATCAAGAATTTTCTGCAATTGGGCTGTAATTTTCACTGGCTTACCGTTGATTTTTTGAATCACGTCCCCAGGGAGCAGTCCTCCCTCCTCTGCCGGTGAATTTTTGAGAACTTTCTTAATCACAATCCCAACATCTGGCTGAATGTTGAGTGTATTGTCTTGATTCAATTGCTGTTTTTTGGTCGGTGAAAGGTCTACCATTTGAATGCCCAAAAAAGGGTGATCTGCTTTTCCTTTGGTAAATAGTTCATGAGCTATGCGGGCAGCGGTTTCAATGGGAATAGCAAAACCCAGTCCTTGAGCATCGGCGCGAATGGCAGTATTAACGCCTATAACTTCACCTTGGGCATTTAAAAGCGGTCCACCGGAATTACCAGGGTTAATTGCCGCATCGGTTTGAATAAAACTAACTCGCTTATCGGGAACGCCTACTTGGGCGCTGGTGCGGTCGGTGGCACTGATAATACCAATGGTGACGGTATTATCTAAACCTAAAGGATTACCAATGGCGATCGCCCACTGACCAGGAATTAAATTTTGTGAATTACCTAATTTAACGGTAGGCAATTTATCCGCAGGAATTTTGACTACTGCTACATCTGTAACAGTATCAACTCCCACCACCTTACCTTCAAAAGTTCTACCATCTTTGAGGGTGACTAATACTGTATCTGTTTGGGCGACTACGTGAGCATTTGTTAATAATTGACCATCTTCGCTGAGTATAAACCCTGAACCAGTACCGCGCTCAATTCGTTCTTGGGGAATTGGTTCTTCATCCTCACCAAAAAAACGCCGCCATACAGGATTTTTCAAAGCGTCAAAAATTGGATTTGCTACTTTACGAGTAGCATTAATTCGCACAACCGCAGGACCTACTTTTTGTACAGCAGCAGCAATAAAATTTACATTATCGCCACCAGAAGAATTAGGCAAGCCCTGAGAAGGATAGGTAATCACAGATTCTGAAGGTAAAGCCGCTGTAACATTTCTCAACTCTGGAAACGAACCATTGCTGGGCAAAAATCGACTACCAAGTACACCCAGACTACCACCCATAGCCACTAAAAACAGATAAACGGCTAATTGCTTCACAGATAACTTCATATTAATTAATTAATTAAGAATAATTACGATCACAGTCAGACAGTTACTAGGTAAAAATTCAGGAGTCAGGAGGCAGGAGTCAGGAGGTAGGAGGCAGGAGGCAGGAGGCAGGTGTGAATGTTTGATAAATCTGTAGATTATCAAATAGTGAGTTTGGGTAGTGGGTTTGGGGATATGCTGGAAAAAGCTGACTGCTGACTACTGACTGCTGATAGCTGAATGCTTACATTACTAATTTCTAAGTGTAGTCAAGCAAATGATAAGTGAACAGATTAGTTAACAGAAATTGAATACATTATTTGGGATCATCTCCAGTTTTCGGATTTTGGATTTTGAATTTTGGATTTTGGATTTTGAATTTTGGATTGACGTTGGGGTTAAGTTTGGGGACTTGTAGCATGAAAGAATTATCGGTCAACCAAAAAAATCATCCCTCTTGAAAATTCCCCCACTAAAATCTAGAATTAGCTATTTTTGGATTAGTTGACATGACTTTTCGCTATCGTCCAATTTTTCTCTGTAGCTTAATTAGCAGCTTGGGGCTAATTTCCACAATGCTACAAATGCAAAGCGCGAATGCAGTACCAAGTTGTCCAATTCCAGCCTTATCGAGAATTCAAAAACATCAAGTTACTGGTGGTGAGACTTTAGATAGCATAGCCGAGCGATATAAGCTCATGCTAGAAACAATTATTAATATGAATCCCTTTGTTAATAACGGTACTGTGACACCTGGTACTCAATTGCAAATTCCCCCCTTCGATGGAATTGTGGTACAAGTTCCCAGTGGTCAAAATTGGAGACAAGTGGCAGCAAAATACAAAGTTCGTCCAGATACATTGTTTGAAATTAATGGTTGTCAACAAAACCCCAGAGTTGTTTTTGTTCCTGTTTTACTAGGAATGAGAGAAAGACAAAATCGGATAATTGCTAGTTCTCCTGTAGCAACTACACCAACGTCACCATCGGCAAGTATAACCGGATATCCTTTAGCTAATTCTACAACTGTAGCCTTACCTTATGGGTGGCAAATTCATCCGATTACAGGTAAAGTTTTTTTTCATAGTGGTGTAGATTTAGTAGCAGAAGTTGGTACATCTGTGCAAGCGATCGCTCCTGGGATTGTAGTCTTTGCTAAAGATCAAGCCAGCTACGGAAAATTAGTGATTATTAATCATGCAGGTGGACTACAAACTCGTTACGCTCAATTAGAAACAATACAAGTTAAGCTGGGACAAAATGTAAAACCCGGTGACATATTAGGAACTGTTGGTGCTACAGGTCAACCAACTTCTAGAGAACCACATTTACATTTTGAAATTCGTGCTAATGAACCCCTTGGTTGGACGGCAAAAGATCCAAAAGAATATTTGAAATAGAGGAGAGGTGACAGGTGACAGGTGACAGTAATAATGCAAGAAGTAAGATGCAAAAGTTTATTCTTCCCAATTACCAATTACCAATTACCAATCACCAATCACCCATTCTGTTGATTTAATAATGTGCATTCCTGCTGCTGCAAATTTAGCAAAAGTAGCGTTAGCTTGTTCTGTGTAGTCAACAACTCCCGGTACAACAACAGGAGATGTGCAATCTTCTAACAAATAGATTTTATTTGTCAGGGTGCTATCTACCTGTTGAATTTCTGTTAATAAATCGTCAATTGTCCACGCCACACAATGACTTTTTGCTTGTCCACCAATAATCACTGCATCATATTCTAAAAGTTGTTTAATCAAGTTTGTTTTTTTCTGAGCAATTGGTTTTTCATCAAATCCTGTTAAAACTTCGGGACGTAAAATAGAATAATTTTCTGTTAAAGCATTTTCCCCTTTTAATTCAAATTGGGTTTGACTTTGACGAGCAATACTATGATAAAATATTGCTTCTTCCACTGCGGAAACTAAAGCATGACCAATTCCCCCTAACATAGAATGATAAGGCCAAATTGTCAAGGGATATTTACCATCTTTATCTAGTTGTTTAACATAGTGAAAAGCTTGTTTTTTCAGAAGTTCATAATCTCCATTAGTCACACTATGAGCAACTGCTGGGTTAACTTGCCAAATGCCTGTTTCAATATCTGCAAAAGTGATATTAGTTGCTGCTGGTATGGGATGTTCTCCATCTGCATTGATCCAAAAAAAGGGATGGAAAACTTGCATTGCTGTGTGAGTATCTAAGGTGGGAATAATTTTGGTAATTCTTCCCAAGTTGCGATAAATAAACTCACACAATCTTCTGTTATCATCAACAGCACCAGTTCCAGTTTTTCCACCTACAAATAATTCAAATTCTGGAATACAAAAGGTGTTTTGTACATCTATTAATAATAGACAAATGCGGTTTTTATCGGTTGCTGCTGGGGGAATATTATATTGTTTTGTCCATGCTTCTGCTTCAGATGCTAGTTGTTGATAAGGTACGCGGTATATTTCCCTGACTTTACTGGGGTGGAAGTGGGGAGGAATAGGGAGTAGGTTTGGTTTTGTCATGGGTTTATTTAATCTTTTTCTACTTACAGCTATTTTCAGGTAAATGAACCACATTTTGATCCAGATTTCGCGCAAAGGTGCAAAGGCGCAAATTTATAATTAATCTCGCTTTTTCAACACTCGTATATTTTTAGCCTTAATAAATCCCTACAATATATACAAGCAGACTGCAAAAAAGCTGATTTTAACTTTGTTGGTTAATTGAGTTATAATTTAAAGTTATGATAACCCACATTCCGCACTTCAAAATGTAGTACATATACAAGTATCATAAGCAGCATAGAGGCTTAAATATAAATACGCAATAAAGAAAGTAAAAATATAGACTTTAATTCCCATTTGACTACTAAAGAGAAATTCATAGGGCATTGAGAATAAATTCAGGAAAAAATGAGAGAATGAGACTGAAT
>NZ_JADEXH010000025.1:0-88423 GCF_015207205.1 Sphaerospermopsis sp. LEGE 08334
ATGCAAGAATAGCAAACCTGAGAAAAGATACTCTTCATAAACTTACTACTTACTTATGCAAAAACCACGCCAAGATAGTAGTAGAAGATTTAAACGTCTCAGGGATGCTATCAAACCATAAATTAGCTCAAGCAATAGCTGATTGTGGGTTTCATGAGTTTAAGCGTCAGCTAGAATATAAAGCTAAAAAGTTTGGTTGTGAAATTATAATTGCTGATAGATTTTATCCATCAAGCAAAACCTGTTCTCACTGTGGACATAGAAAAGATAGTCTTTCTTTATCTGAAAGAATTTATCACTGCGAGAACTGTGGTTTGCAAATAGATAGGGATCTAAATGCAGCAATCATGTTATCGCGTCTGGCTAAGGCGTGAAAGTCTACAGAGGGATAACCGCTCCCATGCTCCCGTTGAAGTAGAAAGTAAAGTCTAGCTTTGTCTAGGTTTTATATAGCAGTTATTTACAATATGTCTCCATTGATCCCACATTCCGCACTTCAAAATGTCATACGTTAATACTTCAATTATTTTTACAAAAAATGTTTACATAATTCAGTATTTAAACGTATGAACTACAGACCTTTGGCGATCGCCATTCAACAACCATTAACCCCAATTTTTGTAGTTTTTATATATTACAAAATGAAGTGCGTAATGTGGGATTGATCACTGAAGGATAATAATATGGCGCGTCCACCTATTCATCCTGGAGAAATTTTAGCTGATGAACTGCATGAATTAGGAATAAGTGCAAGTGAATTAGCTCGTTTACTTCATGTACCCAAAAATCGCATTACCGAAATAATTAATGGTAAAAGATCAATTACTGCTGATACCGCTTTACGCTTAGGACAATTTTTTGGGATGAGTGCTGAATTTTGGATGAATTTGCAGAAAAATTATGAACTCAGACTAGCTGAACAAAAAATTGGTCAGGAAATTAAAGCAACTATTTCTCTTTGGATTTTAACAGGAAATATGCAAGTTACGGCATAATTTTTTGCTAGTAAAACTTGATGATTAAATTTTAAACTTCACCAACTGCGGAACTAAATTTTTCAAAGCATTACCGCGATGACTAATTGACTTTTTCAATTCTGGTGACATTTCGGCAAAAGTCAACTGCTTTTCTGGGACATAAAAAATCGGATCATAACCAAAACCACCTTCTCCACGAATTTCATAGAGAATTTCACCTTTACAAATACCCTCAGATTGTAAAACTATTTCTCCTTGAGGATTCGCAACTGCTACGGCACAGATAAACTGAGCTTGACGATTTTTAGTATCTCCTAATTCCCGTAATAATCGCCCAATTCTGTCTGCGTCAGTGTTGCCATAACGGGCAGAATATACACCAGGTGCGCCATTGAGTGCATCTACAGCTAAACCGGAATCATCGGCGATCGCCCATTTTCCTGTAGCTTTGGCAATTTCTGAAGCTTTTAAACAAGCATTGGCTTCAAAAGTTTCTCCAGTTTCATCAACATCTAAATCTGCTGGTTTTAAGATTAATTCCCAACCAGAATCAGCTAAATAAGCTTGCATTTCCCGCAATTTACCGGGATTTCCTGTGGCTACTACGAGTGTTTTGGTCATTAGTTATTAGTCATTAGTTATTAGTTATTAGTTATTGGGCATGGGGCATTGGGCATGGGGCATTGGGTTATTAATTAATATTAAACTCTTGCCTTTTGCCTTTTGCCTTTTGCCTTTCTAATTTCCTTCTGCCCAAGTTTTAGCCCAATTTAGGGTTTGATGGACTTGTTCTAAAGTTGGTGCTTCGCAATAAAGGCGTAATACTGGTTCAGTGCCACTAAACCTAATCATTAACCAACTTTGATCAGCGAGACGGAATTTATAACCGTCAATTGTATTACAATCAATGACTTTTTTACCTGCTATTTCTGTTAAAGGTTGGGTTTGTAATTGTTGTAATAATTTTCCTCTCACTTCCATACTCGCTAAGGGTAAATCTATCCGATCATAGGCTGAGGAAAAATTGGTTTTTTGCTGCAATTTTTGATAATATTCCCCTAAATCTAAACCCGATTCTACTACTGCTTCTAATACATACAATGCTGATAATAAAGCATCTCTTTCAGGAATATGACTACCATAACCAATTCCTCCCGATTCTTCACCTCCTAATAATACTTCTGTATCTAACATTCTATCAGCGATGTATTTATAACCAACGGCGGTTTCAAATACAGGTAAATTCAATGATTCGGCAACACGAGGAATTAAATCAGAACCGCTGACAGTTTTAACGATTTCCCCTGTAAAGTTGCGTCTGGTTTTGAGGTGATCTATTAAGATGGGAATTAAGATTTGAGAACTGAGGAAATTAGCATTTTTGTCTACTGCGGCGATGCGATCGCAATCTCCATCAAATACTAACCCTACTGTTAAATATGAGTTATTATTGTTATTAATTTCCCCATGATTTTTGATTTCTGTAAATAATCGGGAAAGATATTTTGGTAAAGGTTCGGGCGCTCCTCCTTCAAATAAAGGATCACGGTTACTATTAATTTCTTTAACTTTTTCGCCTAATAATCTAACCAAACCACTAGCAGCAGCACCGTGCATAACATCAGCAAATAATGTTAATTTACCTGATGATATTGCTTGGCGAATTTCGTGAATATTTACTTTCTTTTCTAATGCTTGACAATAACTAGGCCAGGGATCAAATGTCTCTTCTTTTCCTGGAGTCGTTGCGGTTGGTACTGCTTCTGTTAATAGTGCTTCTATTTCTTTGGTAACTTCTGGAGGCACAGAACCACCAAAAGCACTCTTGACTTTTAAACCTAAATATGCACCAGGATTATGACTAGCGGTGATGACTAACGCGCCTAAAGCATTGAGGTCTTTTGCAGCCCAACTAAAAGCGGGAGTGGGTGCGTAGGTTTCGCTAAACAGGACATCAAAACCCACTGCTTTGACAGCATCAGCGACAGCACGGGCAAAATTTTCTGCCATAAACCGGCGATCGTAACCGACAATGATGGTACGGCTACCGACCGTAGAATAATAGGTATTATATAATACTTTAGCGGCGACTGGGGCAACTATAGCTAGGCGTTCAAAGGTAAATTCATCACCGATAACACCCCGCCAGCCATCAGTACCAAACTTTATGGGGTTAGTTAAAACTGACATGGAGATATCCTAAAATTTTCTAACTGAGGATTGTAGCATTTATACTGGTGATTGGTGATTGGTGATTGGTAATTGGTAATTGGTAATTGGTAATTGGTAATTGGTAAAATATAATTCCCCCTGTCACCTGTCAACTGTCAACTGTCACCTGTCACCTGTCACCTGTCACCTGTCACCTGTCACCTGTCACCTGTCACCTGTCACCTGTCACCTGTCAACTGTCAACTGTCAACTGTCAACTGTCAACTGTCACCTGTCACCTGTCACCAGTCAACTGTCAACTGTCAGCGAGGGAAGCAATGGCCAATGGTAAAATGCGGTGTTCCTGAATTTGGATTCTTGCGTGTAGGGTTTCTGCTGTGTCATCTGGTAATACTGGGACTGCGGCCTGCATGATAATTGGTCCGCTGTCCATTTCTAAACGTAACAGATGTACAGTACAACCAGTTATTTTCACTCCGGTTTCTAATGCTTGTTCTACAGCCCGCACACCTTTGAAACTCGGTAATAAGCTGGGATGAATATTAATAATTTTATCAGGAAAAGCGTCAATTAATTCCTGTGTTACCAAACGCATCCAGCCAGCCATAATCACTAATTCTACATCATGTTGATTAAAAGTTTTGACAATTTCTCTGTCTAAATATTCGCGCTTTTTATAGTCACGATGATTTAATAATACAGCCTTTACTCCGTGATTTGCTGCCCTTTCTGCGGCTTTTGCTGTGGGATTATTGTAAATTAAAACTTGAATTTGGGCGTTGAGTTTCCCTGCTTGGATAGCTTGGGCAACTACTTCAAAATTACTACCGTTTCCTGAAGCCATTACTCCCAGTTTCAAAACGTTGCTAGGTTGTGAATTTTCCAGAGAAATATCAGGAGAAACTAGACTAGGTGTGCCATCAATGGGGTAATATTGACTCATAAACTCTCATAAAATTATGAATATACTGTGAATGTCTAAGATTATCATGAAACCATCCCGTTTTTCTCCTTCGGAACTACTAGATAATGATACTGCTGCGGCTTGGGTTTTTCTCACACCAGCACTGATTTTGTTAGGTTTATTTATAATTTGGCCTATTGCCTATTTGTTTTATCTCAGTTTTACTGCTGGTAGTTTTACTTCATCGGGTATTTATTGGGTAGGTTTGAAAAATTATTGGCGTTTGTTGCTTAACTCTGATTTTTGGCAAGTTCTGTTTAACACTGTTTATTTTACTTTTGGTAGTCTTGTTCCCAGTTTGGTGATTCCTTTGGGACTAGCGGTATTATTAGATCGTTCTTTAGCTTTGCGGGGACTTTTGCGAAGTGCCTATTTTCTCCCTTCTATTATCTCACTGGTTGCGGCTGGTTTAGGTTTTCGTTGGTTGTTTCAAAATACTGGTCCTGTGAATGGATTTTTAGATTTTTTTGGTGTTGCACCCATATCTTGGTTAGGTGATACTTTTTGGGCAATGCCTGTGATAATTTTATTTAGTATTTGGAAACAAATAGGTTTTAATATGGTGGTTTTTTTGGCTGGGTTGCAAGCTATTCCTCTCAGTCTTTATGAAGCAGCAGAATTAGATGGTGCAAATAGTTGGCAGCAATTTTGGCATATTACTTTACCAGGATTAAGACCTACTTTAATTTTTGCGACTGTCACCACGGGAATTTTTACATTACGAAGTTTTGAACCTGTTTATGTGATTACAGGGGGTGGTCCTTTAAATTCTACTAATTTGTTAGTTTATTACACTTATCAAGAAGCTTTTGGTCAATTTGATTTTGGTTACGCCGCCGCAGTTGCTACTGTGTTATTAGTGGTGACTTTGGTGTTAGTTTATTTGCAGTTACAAACATGGGGAGAAAATTGATAATTGATAATTGATAATTGATGATTATCAATTACTACCCAATCACCAATCACCAATCACCTTTAAAACTCTTTTTTCAAGAAGATGAAAATAGCGATCGCTAACAACATGAAACTGTAAAGTAAGCCATAACCAGCATTACTTAATAGTGTCATGGTGTCAGGTATTGCTTGTAGTCCATAAACAGCATCATTTTTTAAATCTAAGCGAGATAAATCTGGAAGTATGAGATATAAACCTTGGGTGATTCTTTCTACCGCAGGGTTTTCACTGAGGCGACCTAATGCGACTAAATCTTTGGTAATATAGCCCATTAAATAGACGGCAAATGTTAAAGCTGTGGCTATTAAGGAACTGGTAAAAACTCCTAATGTGACAGCCACAGCAGTAATTAAAGTTAATTGTAAAAATAAGAAAAGTACGGCTAAAAGAATGCTGGGTAGGGGATATGACATTTTACCAAGTTGCAAAAACACCAAATAAATAAATGTCATGGATGCTATAAGTAAACCCAACACACCTGATAAACCTAAGTATTTACTGGTGATAAATTCACTACGGCTGATAGGTTTAGCAATTAACATGAAAATAGTCCGTTTTTCAATTTCTTTGTTGACAAGTCCTGTGCCAATAAAGACTGCAACAATTAAACCGATGACATTCATTACTGCTAAACCCACATCTAAAAAGATTTTGTCTTGGGTTGTAGCTGCAAATTCAAAAATTGCCCGGTTAGCAACAGCAAGGATAATTGCATAAAAACCGATAATGTAGAGGATGCGATCGCGTATCACTTCCTGAAATACGTTTTTTGCCATTACAAATGTTCTGACTGCGTTCATATTTTTTGGTAATGGGTAATTGGTAATGGTTAATTGGTAATTGGTAAATAAATCTACTGTTGTGGTGGTGGTGAACCAAGGAAAAATCTGCTGTTGCGTTCGCATTTAATTGCTGCTACCGCATTTTTATTTTCTGGAATTTTAACAGTTGATACTGGCTGAATTTGACAAGATTTTTGCAGATAAAATCCCCTACCATTAGCAGTTGGTCCTTGCCAAATACTGAGGATATCTAATCTATAACCAGATTTGATATTGACTACACGTGGTTCTATTTTCCATAGTCCTTTTTCTTCGTATTCGCTGAGGTTTTGGTTAATCATTCTTTTACCCAAATTTCCTACTTGTTGGTTAGCTTCTAGTAACCATCTTTCTACTTCTGACCAAGATCGGTTAGATATTTCATCTTGTATTAATGGTTGAATTTTATTTAAAATCATATTACCGTTTTCTGGTCTTTTCGCTTTTGGTTCTAGTTTAATTACAAAGGTGCTGCGTTGAAAATTATCTGCGGATAAACTGGGATATTCTTTTAACCATTTATCTATGACAAAGTAAAATTGAATCCAGCAACTTATCAACATCGACCAAGCAAGTAAAATAATGATTTTTTGGCGTGATTCTAATTTGGGAAGGGCAGCTTTTGTTGATGTACCTGTTCCTGAGAAAAATTCTGGGATTGCTGTAATTATAGCTGCAATTGTTGGCCAAAGAACTATGGTTCTAGGTGTAACTACATTTTCTTGATGTCCAAAAGCAAATACACTGACTAAAAACCCAGTTAATAATGCACCTACTGGCATAAAAGTTCCAGGAACTCTTGCAGGATCATCGGTGGTATACCAAGCTGTACCTGCAATTAAAAATCCCCAACCTGTTAAGGCAATGATATCTTTGATTGGTCCTGTGGCAAAATATGAATTTCCCCACGCGAAAAGGCTTAAATATATAAATGTATGCCAGGAAAAAGCTTTGGGAGGCATGATCAGTTTTTGAATGCCCAAAAATAAATCTTGAACAAATTTAAATAGCTGTATTACTTCTTTAAACAATGATGAATTCATATTTGCACCTATTTTTAGCTATTTTTATCTATTTTTATCTGGCTGATGTTTTCACTTGGGTTCTCAATTTAATTCCTAATAACAAAACCACGAATGACTAAAATTAATGAAATAGCGGTGTAACTCAAGGAATTGGCGATTAAAGTAGTAGTAATTAAGCTGGTATTTTGTAATTTAAGTCTTTCGTTAATGAGGATTTTTTGGCTCTGAGATGTGTCTGTGCTTTCTTGTTTTTTACCACCTTCATATAAGGTAATAATCAAGAGTTTTAACAATGCAAACTTGACCAAAAATGTACCAAAGAAAACCAGAAAGCCCATGAGAATTAGAGAATTCTGTATGCTGGCGCTTTTAAAGGTATTAAAAAATATATAACTAATCAATTCTGACTTGATACCTACAGCTAATATTGGTTCGACCATAAAAAATACATTCCAGCCAATGACACTGGAAAAAACGTTCATAGCTATGGCGTAAAAAATGCTGGTTTTTTTGTCAAATTTGAGTGATCTATTGAGAATATACCCTTCTAGGGGAATGGCAATTAATAAAAATAAAGTTTCAAACAAAATTGCCCCAAGGGGTAAAATTCTCGGTAATGTTAATTCGTCTGACATAAAGCATCAATAAATGATAAAGTTTGAGATTTGAGATTGAACCCAGGCAGGAAAGGATGGTAATTGAGGATTTTAGATACAGTGTATTGCAGGATGCAGGAGGTATAACATTGAATCAATTTCTTGATGTACCATGAAAGTATAACTGAGATTATACGGATGATGGGGTAAATTATCTCATTTTTCTGATCATTTTTTCTCTAATTGTTCCAGCGACTGGAAGTCGTGGCTATACAGACAAAAACCACCTACGTGGGTTTTAGGTTTTGACTACTGACTGCTGACTGTTGGTGAATTAGTCCAGAGGTTCGGTAAGATCAGAAACAGCCACGTTACAGCTTTTCTACAGTTTTCCAAAAATGACAAGAAATGGCATCGGTATTCGCACAGCGCAAGTACGTTCTGAACGCCTCACGGGTCAAATTCATGTTTATGATGGTGTGGGTAAAGGTAAGTCTCAAGCGGCTTTAGGGGTGGTTCTGCGCTCTATCGGACTGGGTATTAATGCTGAGAGTAATTTTCATCGTGTGTTACTGTTAAGGTTTTTGAAGGGTCCAGAACGTGATTATGATGAGGATGGAGCGATCGCCGCTTTGCAGCGTGGTTTTCCCCATTTAATTGATCAGGTTCGCACTGGTAGAGCGGAATATTTCGGACATGATAAAATTACCCCTTTTGATCGCGCAGAAGCAGCACGGGGTTGGGATGTGGCCAAGGGTGCGATCGCCTCTGGTTTATATTCTGTTGTGGTTTTAGATGAAATTAACCCGGTTTTAGATTTGGGTTTGCTTCCTGTGGATGAGGTGGTAAACACTTTAAAATCTAAACCCCAGGAATTAGAAATTATTACCACAGGTCGGGCAGCACCGCAACAATTATTAGATATTGCCGATCTGCATTCGGAAATGAAACCCCAACACCATCCCACAGCAAAAGCATTATTAATTGAAGGTATAGAAATTTATACTGGTGCGGGTAAAGGTAAATCTACGAGTGCCTTGGGTAAAGCTTTACAGGCAATAGGTAGAGGGATTAATCATCCTGGTTCTACTCGTGTATTAATTATGCAGTGGTTAAAAGGTGGCAGTGGATATACTGAAGATGCAGCGATCGCCGCTTTGCAGCAGTCTTATCCTGAAGTAGTGGATCATTTACGCTGTGGAAGGGATGCGATCGTGTGGCGTAATTCTCGCCAAGAATTAGATTATGTAGAAGCGGAAAGAGGCTGGGAAATTGCCAAAACAGCGATCGCTTCTGGTGTGTATAAAACTATCATCCTCGATGAACTTAATCCCACTGTTGATTTAGAATTACTCCCTGTTGAACCAATTGTACAGGCTTTGCTGCGTAAACCAAAAGACACAGAAGTAATTATTACTGGGCGTTGTCAAAATCAACCTGCATACTTTGATTTAGCCAGTATTCATTCTGAAGTTTATTGTCATAAACATTACGCTAATCAAGGTGTGGAATTGAAGCGGGGGGTTGATTTTTAAGAGGTTTTATTCATGTAGGGATAATTCATGAATTACCCCTGCATGAAATTATACAGCAGATTTCATTTATAAGAGTTACAAATCATAATAATGAAACTCTTGTGGTGCGGGCATACTTCAACATAGTTCGACTGCGCTCACTAACCGTTCAGTACGAGTCTTGCCCGCTAAATATGTACCTCATATTTTCGGAAACTAAAAACCTCTTGTCTCTTGCATGAGTGCCTCTTGCCTTGTCATAACGACAATTTTTAACGCCTACTTACTTAGACCCTATTATGAACACCAAAACCACCTTTAACGCCTGGCTAACTTGCCCCAAACCCAACCCCCAAGCAAAAATGCGCCTATTCTGCTTACCCTACGCAGGAGGTAGCGCAATGGTATTTCGCACCTGGCCTAGTCATTTACCCCCAAGCATTGAAGTCTGTCCTATAGAAATTCCTGGTAGGGGAAAACAAATGAAATTTCCTCCCTACACAAAAATGCAGCCTTTAGTTGAAGAAATAGCGAAAAATCTCATCCCATTTTTAGATAAACCCTTTGCTATTTTTGGTCATAGTATGGGTGGACTCGTTGGTTTTGAATTAGCTCGTTTACTGCGTTCAGATTATAATTTAACACCATTGCATTTATTTATATCTGCTCGCAATGCTCCCCAAGTTACACCCACAAAAAGAAAAATTTATAACTTACCAGATGATGAATTTTGGCAAGCAATTTGCAACTTTAATGGTACTCCTGATGGTGTCATAGAAAATGAAGAACTGATCCAAATTTTTCTGCCTATTCTCCGGGCTGATTTTACAGTTTTAGAAACTTATGTTTACACCCATCAACCACCTTTTGATTTTCCCATTAGTGTTTTTGGTGGGTTACAAGATACCACATTTACTGATTATGAATTAGAAGCATGGCAAGAACAGACGACAGCAGCTTTTTCTTTATATAAGTTTCCTGGTGATCACTTTTTTATTCGTGAACATGAAAAAGTTTTACTACAATATATATCTCATAAGTTAGAATGAATATATTTTTTTTACTTAATAACTCTACCTAAGAGGGATTTTTATTTTCTGTTTTTTTGATAAAAAATTGACTGCTGCATAGCCTTCAATCATGAACAATTGACAACGAACAATTGACAACTACCTCCCCCTTAAAAGAAGAAGATTGAAAAAGCGGCATTTTTAGCTTTTTCCCTGGAGATAGGAGGTTTTAAAGCTGGAATTAAACAATTAATTATCAATTATCAATTGTCCATTGATAACTGAGGGTAATATTGAGATATTTACAACTAACATAAGGTGTATTTTTTAGAGAGATTTTGTAACAAATTGTGAAACATAAGAGCAGGTACGGCTATTGCGATTTTTATAGCTATAAAACCGAACCTACTAAATTTAAATCTTGGTGTTATGGTTTATTTAGGAAGCAAAAGATCAAGCTTCACGCAATAAAAGATTTAAAAAATATACGAGTATAGTTTACCATCTGTGAAGCTGAAAATTAAGCCTCCGCAAGCCAAATACAGCATTGTATAGGAGATAGTTATGGCATTAGTTCGTTGGGACCCTATCCGCGATCTTGAACGTTTAGAACCTTTCCGCGAACTTGAACGTTGGGACCCTTTCCGCGAAATTGATACTTTACAAAGGCGGATGAATCGTTTGTTTGAAAGAATGATACCAGGTGATGGAGGTGAAAGAGGAGGGTTAACTTTTATCCCTGCTGCTGAACTCGAAGAAACTGATGATGCTTATAAATTGAAACTAGAACTACCTGGTTTAGAAGCTAAAGATGTGAATGTTGAAGTCACTCCTGAAGCTGTTTCTATTACTGGTGAAAGGAAGTCTGAAACAACAACTGAAAGAGAAGGTTACACTCGTTCCGAATTTCGTTATGGTAAATTCCAACGGGTAATTCCATTGCCTTCGACAGTAAAACATGAAGAAGTTAACGCAGAATATAAAGATGGTATTTTGCGGTTGAACTTGCCGAAAGCAGAACCAGAAAAACAAAAAGCTTTCAAAGTTAATCTCGGTTAATTTTTAAGCTATTAGCTATCAGCAGTCAGCTATAGCATTTCCATTTGAGATATGAACACCTGTGGCACAGGTTTCTAGCCTGTGACGGGCAAGATGCCCATCCCACATTCAGTTTACATTTCATTTTCTCGTTCCCATACTCTGTATGGGAATGAATTATTGAAGGTTCTGCCTTTAGTGATAGCAGAGTCAGAGACTCTGTAATAGCATTCCCAGTCTGAGACTGGGAACGAGAGAATAGCACTTCTGAAAAACTTCTACTCAAGTCCAGGGGGAAGATATGGCAAAGGTAGTAGGAATTGATTTAGGAACTACTAATTCTTGTGTTGCTGTGATGGAAGGTGGGCAACCTTTAGTAATAGCTAATTCTGAAGGACAACGCATCACTCCTTCTGTGGTAGCTTACACTAAAACTGGTGAACGTTTGGTAGGTCAAATTGCTAGACGACAAGCGGTAATGAACCCAGAAAATACTTTTTATTCTGTGAAAAGGTTCATTGGGCGCAAACATGAAGAAATTACCCATGAAGCAACGGAAGTTTCCTATAAAACTTTACGTGATAGTAATGGTAATGTAAAACTCAGTTGTCCCGCAGTTAATAAACAATTTGCACCAGAAGAAATTTCCGCCCAAGTTCTGAGAAAGTTAGTTGATGATGCTAGTAAATATTTAGGAGAAAAAGTTACTCAAGCAGTAATTACTGTTCCTGCTTATTTTAATGATTCCCAAAGACAAGCTACTAAAGATGCAGGTAAAATTGCTGGTTTAGAAGTTCTCCGCATTATCAATGAACCAACAGCAGCAGCATTAGCTTATGGTTTGGATAAAAAACAAAATGAAACTATTTTAGTATTTGACCTTGGTGGCGGTACTTTTGATGTTTCTATTTTGGAAGTTGGTGATGGTGTGTTTGAAGTTAAATCTACCAGTGGGGATACTCATTTAGGTGGTGATGACTTTGATAAAAAGATTGTTGATTGGTTAGCACATGAATTTCAAACTAATGAAGGTATTGATTTAAGGAAAGATAAACAGGCATTACAAAGATTAACGGAAGCGTCAGAAAAGGCAAAGATTGAACTTTCTAGCGCCACTCAAACTAATATCAATTTGCCCTTTATTACTGCTACCCAAGCAGGTCCAAAACATTTGGATATGACATTAACAAGGGCTAAGTTTGAGGAGATGACGGCGGATCTTTTAGATCGTTGTCGTAAACCAGTCCAACAAGCACTGCAAGACGCAAAACTGACAAATGCCCAACTTGATGAAATTGTTTTAGTTGGTGGTTCTACTCGTATTCCTGCTGTGCAAGAATTAGTGAGAAGAATGACAGGTAAAGATCCCTGTCAAGGTGTGAATCCTGATGAAGTTGTAGCGGTAGGTGCTGCTATTCAAGCGGGTGTTTTATCAGGTGAAGTTAAAGATATTTTACTGCTTGATGTCACTCCTTTATCTTTAGGTGTGGAAACTCTGGGCGGTGTGATGACTAAAATCATTGGCCGTAATACAACTATTCCTGTGAAGAAATCAGAGATTTTTTCTACTGCGGCTGATGGTCAAAGTAATGTAGAAATTCATGTTTTACAAGGTGAAAGAGAGTTAGCAAAAGATAATAAAAGTTTGGGTACTTTTCGTTTAGATGGTATTCCTCCAGCGCCCAGAGGTGTACCGCAAATTGAAGTGACTTTTGACATTGATGCTAATGGTATTCTTTCCGTGACTGCTAAGGATAAAGCCACTAATAAACAGCAGTCAATTTCTATTACTGGTGCTTCTACTCTTGATAAACGAGATGTAGAAAAAATGGTGCGGGATGCGGAAGCTCATGCACAGGAAGATAGAAAAAGACGGGAACAAATTGATACTAAGAATTTAGCTGATTCTTTAGTTTATCAAGCAGAAAAAGAACTCAGAGACTTGGGTGATAAAGTCAGTGCTGCTGATATAAGTCGAGTTGATGAGTTAGTCAAAGATTTGCGGGAAGCTATCAATCAAGATAATTTTGATCGGATTAAGTCTCTTAGCAGTGAATTACAGCAAACCTTGATGCAAATTGGTAGTGCGGTTTATGCCCAAGCGGGAAGACCGGATGTAAGTCCAGATGGAAGTAGTCGAGAACCTCAACCGCACACAAATCGGGGTGAAGATGTGATTGATGCTGATTTTGTGGAGTCCCAATAATAGGATATCAAGGAGTCAGGAGATCAAGGATATCCCTGACCACAAGTCAGGGATCTATTTCTCAAACAAAATAAATAATAAATCATAAATTACAACATATCAACAACTTGATCGGGCAATTTACTCCATAAGGAGGATGGTTTGACTATCAAATTTATGCAAAGTTATCCAGATGATCAGTAGATAGAGATGAACAAGTAGAAAGACTTAAATTAAATATCAAATGTCATCTTCAGGAAAGGGGAAATTAGCGGCAAAATCTCAGAAGTGGAGATGGCTTTGCTGTTTATTCTTAACCATACAAATGTTTATCCTATTTGACTTTATTTTAAGGATTTGAAGAAAACTTGCAGTAAAACACACACTGAAATTGTTTTGTTTGCTTGAATAGCTATATTAAGATTACAGAACTGGGCAATTCTTAAATTATGGCTACCAAGATCATTGATGTGAGAGAATATACTGTTAGAGCGCATAAAAGACAGATTCACACTCGTGTTTTTCATTTTGTTTGTAAAGAATGTAATCAAGCGACAAAACGGGAAACCTTTGGACCTAGACCTTTATATTGTGAAAGTTGCCGTCCTCCTCAACCTCCGAAAAAATCTGTTCATGATGCGAGAAAACTCAAGCCTCATGCGATGAATTACAAAAGTGACATTGAATTAGAATAATTGAAGTAATATGAACACCCAAGAACAATTACAACCTCCTTCAGAGGTATTTATTAGACCATTGTTGAAATTACGAGACTATTATGCTGGTCTTGCACAAGAGTACCAACGGCTATTTATTGAAGCGCGATCGCAATTGGATCATGTGGAAGCTTTGTTGTCTCCTTGGTCCTATACTGATGAACATGAAGTTTCAGAATTAGAATCTGGTGATCAACAAGGTTCTCGTTTGTTTTTGGCATCAGATCATCAGTCTGATTTAGACTTGTTGGAGTCTGTAGAGTCAGAACCTTCTCACTCTCAAGAATGGAAAACAAATGGTGCAAGTGCTGCGGCTACAAAAACAGCAGTTTCTCATCCGAGAAATACTTCTTTGGATAGTTATGAACATTTTACGAAGGGGGCGGAAATTCCCATGCTTCCTGAATATAAATCCTTGAGTCGGATGGAAGCTTTAAGGATTTTATTGCATGAATATGCTGGGACTGTTTGCCATATAGATTTTATTGTGCGATCGCTCTATGGTGAGTTAGAATCTACTATCTTTAAAATCGTCAAAGGTAGGGTTCAATCTTCTCTGACTCAAGGTAGAGAAAGGGGTTATTGGTCGGCTATTCCTAACGAACCTGGTTGTTATACTCTGGCTTTAAGTTTGTTAGATCCTAATCATCAAAATGGCTCATCTACTCGTAGTAAAAGTAGAAGAAAAAAGCCTGTGGCTGTAACACACTCTAATGATATTCCCATGCTCAAACAGTATGAGGGTCAATTTTTAATTGATGCTTTGACATCTTTTTTAGGTGAACATCGGGGACGAGTTTTTGGTGTGAATGAAGTCATTAATGGTATCTATGGCGAACTTGATGATCGGGAAATCAGAGAGGTGAAAAATAAGGTTCTCAATGAATTATCTAGAGGTCATCGCACAGGTAGATTTTCTAGAGTTCCTAACCAAATTGGTTTCTATACTTGGGATGCAAGGATGATATCCAGAAGATAGGAAGATGGGGAGGTGGGGAGATAGGGAGATGGGGAGAAAAATTTGCTTTCTGCCTTCTATCTCCTGCCTATTCCCTATTCTCTATTCACTGTCACCTGTCACCTATCTCATATCGTAACCAAATAAATTAGGATCAACTTCTCCTAACTTTAAATCTGCTAAACCATATTCTGCCCAACGTCTTTCTACCATTGCAGCAATATCAGGATCAGATTCTAAAGGTGCGCCCCATTCGTGTTCTGTTTCTGGGGGTATTTTGGTGGTTGCATCTATGCCCATTCTCCCCCCTAAACCGAGTTTTTCACTAGCAAAGTCTAAGGTGTCAAAGGGGGTATTTGGTAATATAAATACATCCCTGGTTGGGTCAACTTTGGAACTAATTGCCCAGACAACTTGACGCGGATCACGAATGTTGATATCTTTATCAACAACTATCACAAATTTTGTATAGGTGAATTGGGGTAAGGCACTCCAAAAAGCTAAAGCTGCTCGTCTTGCTTGTCCGGGGTATGCTTTATCAATAGAAATAATTGCTGCTTTGTAACTTAATGCTTCCATTGGCAGGAAGAAGTCAACTATTTCTGATACTTGTTGCCGTAAAATTGGGGTATAGATGCGGTTAAGGGCGATCGCCATCATTGCTTCTTCTTTGGGTGGACGACCGCTAAAGGTGGTAAGATAAATCGGGTCTTTGCGGTGAGTCATGCACTGAAACCGCACCAAAGGCGAATCTTCCACACCGCCATAATATCCCATGTGATCGCCAAAAGGACCATCAGGTAAAACTTCCCCTGGGGTGATAGTTCCTTCTAAAACAAATTCTGAATCTGCGGGTACTTCTAAATCTACTGTTTTACATTTGGCTAATTGTACTCCAGAACCGCCATAAAGTCCCGCAAATAACCATTCTGATAAATCTACGGGAATGGGTGTGGCTGCTGCCATAATGATTAAAGGATCGACTCCAAGGGCGATCGCCACTTCTAATTTTTTACCACGTTCTGCCGCTTTACGTAAATGTCTCGCACCACCCCGCACTGATAACCAGTGTACGGTCATGGTATTTTTAGATTGCAGTTGTAGACGATACACACCCACATTTGGCGTACCTGTTTCACAATCCTTGGTAATTACCAATCCCAGTGTAATTATCTTTCCGGCATCTCCCGGATAAGGACGTATTAAAGGCAACTTATTTAAGTCTAAATCATCACCTTCCACAACCACCTGTTGACAAGCGGGGAAAAAATCCCTTCCCGGTTTCGCTTTGACAACATCAAACAGCACCTTACCAAAGTCTATCGCTTGAGAAATCTTTTTCGGGGGTTTGGGTTGCTGAAGCATACTTAACTTCTTACCCAAAGTTTCCAACTCCTCTGGTTTTTCCATGTTCATTGCCCAGCATATCCTTTCTACCGTCCCCATTAAATTGACAGCAACGGGGAAAGATGCACCTTTGACATTTTCAAAGATTAAACCTGGACCACCTTGTTGTAGCATCCGGTTGGAAATTTCCGCAATTTCTAGCTCAGAGTCTACTAAAGCCGAAATTCGCTTTAATTGTCCTCTTTCTTCCAGAATTTTAATAAATCCCCGTAAATCTCGCGCCATATCCCTAACAGTTAAGAAGTGTAAAGTCTTCTTGATCTTAACTTGATCTTTGGGTAGTATTTTTGTACTTCACAAATTAAGATTTTCAGAATTAAACGCAGATAAACGCAGATAAACGCAGATGATAATTTAATAGAGTAAATAAAGTATCAGTCTAACAGTTCGATTAGTTCATCTTTTGTTAAATCTGCATCTCGCATTATTTTTAATAATAGACCTTTACCAATGGTTTTACCACTATGACAAGGAATAGAAACAACTCGATCATCTTGATGTTTCATTCTCACATGACTACCTTTTTGTCGTACTATATAAAAACCTATTTTTTGTAATGCGGCAATTAATTCTTCTCCTGTAATTGCTGGTAATTTAGTCATGATAAAACTACTTTTTGTACTCCTATAAATTCTGTTATTGATTCTTCTTCTAATTCCTCTAAACACATTTCAATTACTTCTTTAATATTAGTGATTAATTCATCAATGGTTTCTCCTTGACTATAACAGGCTTTCAGTTGAGGAACTTCACCAATATACATACCATCTTCATCTCTTTCAATTACTACATAAAATTCTTTGTTTTTCATGGTTTTGGTTGTCATTGCTATAGTTTTATCGCAGGTTAATTATGTTAGATTTTTATTATAACACAAAGGAAAGATCCCCGACTTCTTAATTTAATCTTTGGTAAATAATGTTAATTTATCAAAGAAGTTGGGGATCTAAATGCAGTTTTAGCATCATTACATTTGAGATATTTAGTAAAATATTTCTCACTCTGCTGACAAGCAAAAATTAAGAAATATAAAGATTTTTACCCTGACCTTGACATTTTTATAGTATTTGTGTACTATATAAATCAGTATAGATTTTATAACATATTACAACATCATCCCAATCAGGTATAAATTAATTTATCCTGTGATTTATCCTGGACAATATTCCTTGTAAAATTACCATCGGCAAAATTATGACAAGTCAAAAAACCAAGTTTGCTGTTTATAATCTCGCAGGTAAGGAAAAAGCTTTCTATTTAACTGAAAAGGTAAAACTGGAAATTAAGCCAGATACTACTCCTAAAAAAATGATCGCTCATAGTATCATAATCATTGATCGTTCTGGTTCAATGTATTATGATATTGAGGCTTTAAAAGAAACTTTAATCAAGCTTTTGACGCTGGATGAATACAGCAACTCAGAATTAGTTGTCACGTTGATTTCCTATTCTTCCAAAGGTGATTTAACTTGTCATTTTCAGCGTGTACCTATTCAAGAGGTAATGCAGCCAGATTCCGATTACATTGCTGATATTAAAGCTATTCGCGCTACTTATTTAACTTGTATTTCTCAATCTTTGAAATTAGCTAATGAATTGATTCGTCCTGATGAATTAACTGCAATTACTTTACACAGTGACGGCTATGCTAATGATAGCAGTTTTAATTCTGAATCTAAGGCAATAGAGGAAATTTGTAATGATTTGAAAAACAAGGAAGTTTTTGTTAACACTATTGCTTATTCTTCCTCTTCTGATTTTAAATTCCTCGCTAAAATCGCTAATTCTGTTTCTGGTGTTTGTATCCAAGCTGGGAATATTAAGGAAGTTTATGATGCTCTTTATAATACTGGAAATGTGTTAAAAGAAGCGACAGGAATAGTCATAGAAGAAACCTTAGCTAGTGACTACAGTTATCAAGTTTTCTTTTCTCCCACAGCTAATAAAATTAATGGCACAAATCAAACTTTAAAAGTTTTTGGTTTGAAACCAGAAGATGAATCTTACATCTATAAATATAAGCAAATTACCAAAACAGCTTATGAACAATTAACAGATGTTCCGGTGGCACAAAATGATCCATCTGTTTATATTTTTGCCAAAGCTAATTTAGCAGATGGAAATTTGAATACTGCGAAATATGCACTTGCTAGTACCTTTAATGCAACCTTAACCGCAAGACACGCAAAAGCTTTAACTAATGAAGATATTGCTGATTTTACCAAAGATTTAGAAATTGCCATCTTTTATCCTCATGTTTTAGCTGAACATGAAATTTTAGATCATGTCAAAGTTAATGATAAAATCTCAGTTTTGGCATTGATTGATATTTTATCAAAACATCGCCAACATATCATTATTAACCTCAAACATCTGAAAGAAACTTATCAAAGAAAGGGTATCAAGCGGGTTAATGGTACAAGGGGAGAAAATGGGGAATTAATCAAACCTTGGTTAGAAATAGAATATATTGAACCAGGTGATTATGTACAGATGGGTAGTTTTGATATTAACCGCAATACCGCGACTATTAATATGCTGCTTACCCAAAAAGTCAAGCTGGTAAAAGCGGAAGATAAAACCCCTATTACTGAAGTTGCAGGTGTGTTATTAAATGATTTAACGACTTTTAATAATTATACCATTGTCAGTGATGGAGAAATCAATGTTAAGGCTTTAAAAATGAAAATTAGCAGTAAAAAAACCTTTGATGACTTACAAGCAGTGGGGGTTATTGATGGGGAAGAATTTGATTTTCAAAAAGAATATACTTTGCAATTAGCAGATTTACCTTTGGTGAGTTTTGAAGGTAATTATAGCAGCGTGGAAGGTTTGTTTACTCAACTGGCAGAAATTAAAGCTTTAACGAGTATTTTATCTGCTCATTTACGGGAAGAATCAGATGTATTTATTCCTGCACAAATTGAAGAATTGAAGAAACATTATCTTTCTAAAAATCTGTATCTGAATTTTCCCACCACTAACGAATATACAGATTTGAAAGTTGCTTTGTCTGATGGTACTGTAGATTCAAGAGTGAGTTATAAAATTGATATTGGCAGTTTAGAAATTGTGAATTTTAATAAATTGTCTTCTGCTAATCAATTTCTTGATAAAAGATATGAAGTTTTCGATTCGGAAACTGGGGAAATTTTCAAAAAACCGACTTTTGAATTAGCTTTTCAGGAAAATATTGCTTTTCGTAGTAAAGCTGTTTCTTCTAGGAGCAAATTTACAAAAGCAGATGATTTAATGAAAGCGGTTTTTGATGATTTTTTGGGAATAGAAACAACGGGTAAATTTGCAGAAATTTTAAACTTGGTTGGTGCTGGAATTTTGGCTTTATTACTACAAGCAAAACACGCAGGTACACCTGTGGATAAACAGGAAATTATCGACGCGATGACAACAGCAAAACAGAAGTTAGAAGCTTATACAGAAAATGTTTATCGAGAGAAAATTTCACCTTTAGTATTTTATATTGGTGCGACGGGTTTGTTACCTGATGAAATGAATGCTCCAGCGATGACTGCGGATGAAATTAGTAGTAAATATCCTGATTTGCAGTTTTCTAAATCTGAACAGGAAGGGACATTTTTCGTAGTTGGTGATACTGTAATTAGTGTGTATGCAGAAAATGAATATTACAGTAAAAAACCTGTGGGTGTGAGTTAGGTAATTTCGGGAGCAATGCGATTTTGTGGGATGACTCCAACGGGAGAGCGATCGCTAATTAGGGGTTGCTGAATAAATCTGAAAAAAATCAAGGGATTGAGGATGATTAAAATTAAAATTGTGCAAGGTTTTAGGTCCTATGAGCCTAAAAAAGCTTGCACTTTGTGAGTGTTGGCACAATTTCCAAATCAAAAAAACTCCTTGTTCGCGCAGCGTGGCGTAACCATACTCCTGGCCCCTCACAGATAACTTGATCAATTGATTCCAGGAATTTAGTAATTTACTATTATAGATGTCTGTTTTTTATAATTTTAGTAGTTGGAGCTTGAGAAGGATGATATTAACGAAACGGAAGAGTAGAAGCATTGCTGCTATTTTAGCCTTTTCTGGCACACTAACAATTTCAGGTTTACATAAATTTTACTTGGGACAGCCATTATGGGGAATTTTGTATGTATTGTTATCTTGGACACCAATTCCCAAAGTAGCTAGTGCTATAGAAGGGGTTTGGTATTTGGCGCAAGATGAAGAAGCTTTTGACCGAAACTTTAATTTTGGGAAGTCCGCAGTGAAGGCTTCACCACAGGTCAGTAATCAAGTAGAATCGGTAGCTAATGCCTTACGTGAGTTAGATGCTTTGCGTCAAGATGGCTTGATTTCTGAGTATGAATTTGAGCAAAAGCGCCGTCAGATGTTAGACCAGATTTCTTGATGTAATTAATACCATGATAAACTGGCTACCTTTAAATCTCAAATTGCAAAAACTCCGAGCTAAACTGCTGAATGATCCCTATTATCGTCTACAATCTGGGGCAGAAATTCAGATGGCCGCACAACTAGGGATGCGTATTGATGCTAATCAAGCGACTGTAGATGATTGGCTACGTTTGCCAGGGTTATCTATTCATCAAGGGCGATCGCTCGTAGAACTATCACGTTCAGGTGTTAAATTTTATTGTATTGAAGATATAGCAGCGGCTTTGAGTGTTCCTGTACAAAGGCTAGAACCACTGAAACCACTGTTAAATTTTAGCTACTATGATGATGAATCTCTCGCTAATACTACGCAAGTAAATCCCAATACCGCAACGGTAGAGAGTCTGGCGAAAATTCCATTGATAGATTTGTCTCTAGCTGAAACAGTGGTGCAAAATCGCCTCACTGCTGGTTATTACCGTAATTTGGCTGATTTTCAGCAACGGTTAGGACTGTCAGGTGAGGCGATCGCTCAATTAATGTATTATCTGCGGTTTTAGGCAGGAGGCAGGAGAATTTTAGATTTTAGATTTTAGATTTTAGATTGGATTCATGAAATACAATCCAAAATCCAAAATCCAAAATCCAAAATAGAATCCCCAGTCCCCAATCACAAAATTAAGCCGATGCGGTCTAAAGGCCAGAAGCGAAAGGTAGCACGGCCAATGAGATTTTGCTGAGGTAAAAAGCCCCAGTATCGGGAGTCATTACTATCGTTGCGGTTGTCTCCCATCACGAAAAATTCATCTTCTGGGATTTTTACGGTTGGAAATGGCTGATTTGGTGGTTCGGCAATGTAATCTTCTTGTAAAGGCTGACCGTTGAGGTAAACTTTACCATTCGCTACACTAATTACCTCTCCTGGCCTACCAATAATACGCTTAATAAAGGCTTGGTTTTTGTCATATCCACGACGTTGTAATTCTGGTGGTGTTTGAAAAACGACAATATCGCCGGTTTCGGGAGGATGAAAACGGTAAGATACTTTTTCCACTACTAAGCGATCGCCTATGTGTAAGGTGGGGTACATTGATTCTGATGGTATTAATCGGGGTTCGGCGATAAATGTCCTGATCAATAATGCTAAAGTTAGTGCGATCGCTATTAAAGTCAGGTTTTCTTGCCAACCACGCCATGTTTTTGCAGATGTGGATGTTTCTTTAATATTACTTTCCTGCGGCTTCATAGTATTTTGATGATTGTGACTCCTGTATTCTGACTCCTGACTCCTAAATTCTCAAGTTTCATCAATATTACCATCTAAATTATCATCTAAGGTTGATTTTGCTTTAGCAGTAATTACTTCTGTAGGACGGAGAATTTTCTCACCCCAACGAAAACCACGACGGACTATTTTAGTAATTGTTTGGTCTGGGACATCAGTTCTTTCTTCCTGATCTACTACACGACATAGGTTAAAATCTGGTTCTTGACTTTCTAATTCTATAGGTACAAGTTGACGTTTTCCTAATACGCTGAGAAATTTACGATTAACTGCGGAAACTTTGTTAGCCCAGGTTTTCACTTGGGGATGATGATGATTAGTCAAGGACTGACAAAGAGCTTTAAACCAATTGAAAATTTGAAAATCAAACTTACTAAAAATCAAACTTACACATTAAAAACATTATTTTCTCATACTGCCGTTGTTGAAACAACTGATATTCCTAACTAGCAGCTTGGGTTAATATGCAAGTTAAATTCCTAAAATTAATGCTGATGGACTTTTTCCAACAACCACAGAGAAGCCACAGTACCAACAAAATGAGCGAAAATACCATTAATATTAGCCACTGCCACAAAAACATCCATAGCCCGAATAATTCTGAAAGGATCAGTAATAGCCACTCCTGGGGGTTGGGATACAGATTTAGCTACCAGCACACCTACCGTTGCACCTGCACCTAAAATACTAATTAAAATCCCCACCAAACCCGCCATTATTCCCAGTCGAATAGCTCTGATAGTATCAGCCTTGCTAGGATGTAGAGTAGCATTAGGATTGAGCAACCGTTTACCAAGGCGTGTATAATTATAATTCCAATAAACACTAAACAACAGTGCTAAAATCCCGCAAAATCCCCAAAATATGCCAATTCCTAGACCAGCATTTGGTTGCTGTGCAAAATCACGACCAGTAGAAGCAAATAACAATGCTAACCCGGAAACGATCGCCAATCCCAATTGCAGCCATAAAGTCATCCAACCTGTGAGACGAATAGTTTTGCCAATATCTATTAACTTAGGTGCAAGGGATGACTGCTGGTGGTGATGCGATCGCACCTCAGATTCATGTTCCGTGTGCATAATAATTACTGCTACTTATTTGTGGTTACTTGTGGTTAGTTGGCATATTTCCCATTCATTAAATTTAGTTCCATTGACTAACCCTATATCCCCACCTCAAGACATAATTATTATCCTGACTCCTAGAACTCCTGACTCCTAGAACTCCTGACTCCTTGATTAAATCTACTAATGAGTTTATGTCTGACTATAGATACTGTTTTGATGATTCAGAGGCTAGATTAGCCAGTAATAACACATTGTGAGAATAAAAATTTTTATGCCTGAACAGCCGTTTGTACAAAAAAAGTTTGAAGAAAAATTATTAGCTCAGGCAGCCCAAAGAAGATTAACTGAAGAGTTAGATGAATCAGAAAAAATAGATGTAGACATACAAACAGATATTGGTAAAATAATTCAGGGAAAAGTAGACGGGGTTGCTCTAGCTGGTCAAGGATTAGTGATTAAAGAAAAAATCCGTGTTCAAGAAATTAAACTGCAAACAGATAGCATTGCTGTCAATCCTTTTAGTGCCATATTTGGGCAGATTAAACTTAATGAACCAGTAAATGCGATCGCCCATGTTGTCATCGAAGAAACTGATATTAACTTAGCTTTAACTTCAGAAATAATTCGCAGGTTAGTGCAAAAAATCCAGCTAGATGTAGATGGAAAAATTGTCAAATTTGAACCCCAAGAAATGCAGATTTTTCTACCTGCTGATGAGACCTTAGAATTTCAAGGTAAAATTTGGCTCAAAGAACAGGGAAACAGTCACATTTTAGGATATCATGCTATAGCTCATCCCCGTACCCAAACAAAACCTGCCATGTTGGAGAGTTTTCGTTGTACCCAAGGTGAAGGAATTAGAATAGAATTAATTACCGCAGCCATGCAAAAAGTTAAAGAAATTCTCAATTTACCATACTTTGAATGGGAAGATATGATATTTTATATTAAAGATATGCAAGTCAAAAAGGGTCAATTAATACTAATGCTCGCAGCCCATGTTAAACAACTTCCTTCAGAAGAAACCTTACAAAATCTTAATTAAGTTGCACAGCAATCTTATATTCCCAGTGAGGATTCAGAATACAGAATCCTACAGAATGAATTAAAATTTTCGAGTCATTCTTAATACTTGATATAATTAAGAAAACTCCTGACTCCTGACTCCTGACTCCTTATAGAAGTTTATGATCAAATAAAAAACATGAAAGAATATGATGTTGTAATTATTGGCGCAGGACACAATGGTTTAGTGTGTGCTGCTTATTTACTCAAAGCAGGTTATAGCGTCCTGCTACTAGAAAAACGTTCTGTTCCCGGTGGTGCGGCCACAACAGAAGAATGTATCCCAGACAAAGCACCAGGGTTTAAATTTAACCTCTGTGCTATTGACCATGAATTTATTCATCTCGGTCCAGTTGT
This sequence comes from Sphaerospermopsis sp. LEGE 08334, assembly GCF_015207205.1. Classification (NCBI taxonomy): domain Bacteria; kingdom Bacillati; phylum Cyanobacteriota; class Cyanophyceae; order Nostocales; family Aphanizomenonaceae; genus Sphaerospermopsis; species Sphaerospermopsis sp. LEGE 08334. The sequence continues at coordinate 24,487 of NZ_JADEXH010000025.1, forward strand.
TCAGGAATTAGAACTAGAAAAATATGGATTAGAATATCTAGAATGTGACCCAGTTGTTTTTTGTCCCCATCCCGATGGGAAATATTTTTTAGCCCATAAATCATTAGAAAAAACCTGTGCAGAAATAGCCAGGTATAATGAAAGAGACGCTAAAAAATATGCCGAGTTTACACATTATTGGCAACGGGCAATTAACGCCATGATGCCCATGTTCAACGCTCCACCCAAATCAATTATAGATATATTCGGTAACTACAACCTGGAAAAATTCAAAGATTTATTTTCTGTCATTGGTTCTACCCAAAAAAGTTTAGATTTTGTGCGAACAATGCTCACCAGTGCCGAAGATATTTTAAATGAATGGTTTGATGAAGAATTTCTCAAAGCACCTCTTTCTCGATTAGCATCAGAATTAGGAGCGCCACCATCACAAAAAAACCTGGCCATAGGTGTAATGATGATGTCAATGCGTCATCATCCGGGAATGACTAGACCCCGTGGAGGAACAGGTGCATTAGTCAAAGCATTAGTGAATTTGGTAACAGCAAAAGGCGGCGAAATTCTCACAGATCAGCAAGTAGAAAAAGTCTTAATTGATGATGGTAAAGCCGTAGGTGTGCGAGTTGCTAATGGTGAAGAATATCGGGCAAAATATGGAGTAATTTCTAATATTGATGCCAAAAGATTATTTTTACAATTGATAGATGCTCAAGAAGTAGATGATGCTGATCCAGAATTACGAGACAGATTAGAAAGGCGCATAGTTAATAATAATGAAACTATCTTAAAGATAGATTTAGCATTAGATGAACCCTTGCGTTTTCCGTACCATGAACATAAAGACGAATATCTCATTGGTTCAATTTTAATTGCAGATTCTATGAATCATGTAGAACAGGCGCATAGTAAATGTACAATCGGAGAAATTCCTGATAGTGATCCCTCAATGTATTTAGTGATGCCTAGCTTTCTTGATCCGACTTTAGCACCACCAGGAAAACATACAGTTTGGATTGAATTTTTTGCCCCTTATCAAATAGCTGGAGCAGAAGGTACAGGTTTAAAAGGTACAGGTTGGACTGATGAATTGAAAAATCAAGTTGCAGATAAAGTAGTTGATAAACTAGCAACTTACGCTCCCAATGTGAAAAATGCAACTATCGCTAGAAGGGTAGAAAGTCCAGCAGAATTAGGAGAAAGATTAGGGGCTTATAAAGGCAATTATTACCATATTGATATGACATTAGATCAAATGGTATTTTTTAGACCTTTACCAGAATTAGCAAATTATAAAACCCCCATTGATAACCTGTTTTTAACAGGAGCAGGTACTCATCCCGGTGGTTCAATTTCAGGAATGCCAGGACGTAATTGTGCGAGAGTATTTTTGCAGTCCAAACACCCAATTACTCAGACTTTAAAGGATGCTGGAAATTCAATTAAGTCTACCGTTGGTTCTGTATTTGGTATTAGTTAAGTAGGGTTTGCTGAAAAAGTTATCTGTGAGGGGCCAGGAGTATGGCTAACGCCACGCTTCGCTATCAAGGAGTTTTTTTGATTTGGAAATTGTGCAAACACTAACAAAGTGCAAGCTTTTTTAAGCTCACAGTACCTAAAACCTTGCACAATTTTAATTTTAATCATCCTCAATCCCTTGATTTATCTAGGTTTTACATTTATTCAGCATCCCCTAATTCCGAATTACCCGATGCTTTTGTAAATCTTCTAAATTACAAACTTCCAAAGCTCTAGAGTGGGTAGCTTCCAAAACTACTGGAGGTGCAACACCCGCTTCTAAAGCTTCTTGCCATCTCGCTGCACATAAACACCAACAATCTCCAGGTTTTAAACCAGGAAAATTAAAATAAGGTACAGGTGTGCTTAAATCATTGCCTTGGGATTTTGTATATTCTAAAAATTCTGCTGTTACTTGAGCGCAAACAACGTGCATCCCAAAATCTTGCCCTCCTGTGTTACAAAAACCATCGCGGTAATACCCAGTCATGGGAGATGTGCAGCAAAGTTCTAGTTTTGTACCGAGTACGTTTTTAGCTTCTGTCATGTTTTTAGATTGTTTTGCTTCTCAGATATATATGTACATAAAATTAATGGAATTCTTTTATGATACCATGTATTATTACTATAGTCTAGGTTGTAAATTTGAATTTCCTCAATATCCAATCACATTGAAAAAATGAAACCGTCAAATATTACCATCAGAAAAGCAACAATAGATGATCATCAATGCGTGACAAAGTACGCCATTAAATTAGTTCATCAACATCAAAATTTCAATCCATTTAGGTTTGGTGAATTTGAAAATCATGAACAACAGCTTTTTGATTTTTTTGAGGAACAAATTAGCAACCCAAAAGCAGTTGTGTTAGTTGTGGAAGTAGAAAATGAAATTGTTGGTTATTCATTTATAAGGTTAGAAGAAAGCAGTTTTGTTGATATTGCACCTGAATCAGTATGGCTTCATGATATATACATTGATGAATCAGCGCGGGGAATGGGAGCAGGAAAATTATTGTTAGATGCTTCCATAGATGCAGCAAAAAAGTTAGGTTCACAGGTATTGATGCTGCAAGTGGCGGCACAAAATGAATTTGCGAAGAAGTTATTTGCAGCTAATGGATTTAAGGTAGCAACTTACGAGATGATGATGAATTTAAAGGAAGGGTAAAAAGGTTAGAGATTCTATGATATCATTTATTAGCTGTATAATTAGTAATATTTTTTTTGGTCTAAGCTATGGAAAATCAGATAGTTCTTTACATTTATTCATTTCCTTCTTATCTGCGCGAACAGCCAAGAGTAAAAATTGGCAGAACCTCTGGAAGTATTGATACTGATCCTACAGAATTAGCATGGCAGCGCATACGTTCGCAAGTTAAAACTTCACATCCAGAAGAACCTAAATTGTTGGGTGCAGTTAAAGTTCCAGGTGAATGGATAGAAACAACAATTCATTCCCAATTGAAAAATAAGGGATATCACATTGCAGAAGCACCAGGGATAGAGTGGTTTAAATTTCCCAATCAAAAAGAATTACAGACTTTCCTAGATATGCTTTATCGCTCTGTAATTATTGATGATTTCTCAGAATTAGGTGGGGGAAGAAGAGATGTTGAAGGAGACTCCTTTGATTCTATTATTTCTGCATTTGGGGTAAAAAAGCTGAGTGGGAACGAATTTAGACGTGAGATTGAGTTAATCAAAGTCCTGAATAATGAGCTATCTCCACTTTATCCAGGCTTCCCTCAATGGTTCGAGAAAACCATGAAAAGTTCAGACAGTGTTTTTAACGTAGCGTATAGAGATAAACAAGCTATTGGAGTTGCTATTTGGAAGCCGAAAGTAAATGGAATAGTTAAATTATCAACTCTTTTTGTTATTGAAGATTATAGACGTAGTGGTATTGGTAGGAACTTAATCTTAACTTGTTTTGAGCAATGGAAATCAGAAAGAATTAGAAGAGCTTTCGTAACAACAGCTAGAGTTGAACTTGTTCCATTCTTTGAACGTTACGGCTTTTGGGTAGAAGGTATAGGAAGGGAAATATACGAACGTGAAGCTCATCAACCGGAATGGTTCTTAACGAAACTATTTTTTTATGAATCTGATCAGAATAATCTAGACGCAATCAATAAAGCAAAAATTTTATTTCCATCCATAATTTCAACATTTCATAATCCTATCGGTAGAGAAGAGGTTGAACAAATTCGATTGGAAAATGCCAGAGTTCAGCTAAGTGATGCTAATGGTAGTCTTATTCATCAATTCTCTCTTCATTCTTGGCTTAACTTGACCTATCCAGCAGAGTCTGTATACACCCCAGCAACAGCTTATATTATACCAATTCGTCCTCAATTCTTGATTCAGATATTTCAAGCGGGTAAAACAGTTTATTATGGTAGGTGCATTCGTTCCCAAGATGATATGAGAGGAGCATTAATATTGTTCTATGCCAGTAGTCCTATATCTGGTGTTGTAGCAGTCGCTAGAATTGTGAATCGCTACATTGGAACGCCCAATAAACTCTATAATGATTTAGGTATGAAGGGTGTTCTCACCTTGGAAGAAATTGGTAGTGAAGAACAAGAACGACACGCAATTGAGTTCGATTTCTTAATGCCACTTCGTCAAGCAGTTAATCTCAATGACTTACGCATTAATGATATTCTGAAAGGACCACCACAAACAATGCACCGCCTTTCTTTAGAGCGTTATAAAAAAGCTGTTGAATTTGGAGGTATTTATGCAGGCTAAATATATCAAAGCATTAAGTATTAAGCGGATTTATGCTGAACGTATTATTGACGGGATTAAAAAAATCGAGTTACGAAAACGTTCAATTGGTCTTGAATTAGGTGATCTAATTCTTTTATACGAAACTACACCTGATTCTATGATAAAGGGAGGTTTTATTGCTGATAAAACTATATCTTTACCTGTTGCTCAAATGTGGAGTAAATATCACCACATTCTAGGAGTAGACAAAGATTTTTATGATATATATTTTGACAACTGTGAATTGGCTTATGGTACTTTTATATATCAGAGTTTTTCTTTCCCCTCAATTTCTCTGAAAGAAATAAACGAACTTTGCCCTAATTTTATTCCACCACAAGCCACAATCAATTGGCGTAATAATTGGTATGTTCATTCAGAATGGATTGATGCACTTAATAAGGGAAGGCATCAGTTAATGGAGCAAGGCAGACTAGGTGAACAATTGAGTTTATTTGCTTAGTAGATAGATTTGATTAATATTATTAAATTCTTGGTGGTAAATAGAATAAACTCAATGAAAAACAACCTTAGTTGTAAAAAAATGAGATAAACAATATGGACAACCGTAAAATCATTTTTGTCGGTGGAATTCATGGTGTTGGTAAAACAACTCTTTGTAAAAAGATAGAATCAAGATATAATATCGAACATTTTTCTGCAAGCAATTTAATTGCCAGAGAAAAAGCGGAGGAACATCTTCGTAATAAACAAGTTGAAAATGTTGCTGAAAATCAGGATTATCTAGTCACAGCAATCAATAAATATTTTCAGATTAAAAAATGGTATTTGCTTGATGGACATTTTTGTTTATTAAATACGAAAAATGAAATAACTAAAATTCCCTACTCAACATATCAAGGTATTTTCCCAAGTGCTATTCTTCTGTTGATTGATGAACCTGAAAATATTTATAATCGTTTAAACTTAAGAGATAGCATTACACATGATTTAGCTTTGCTGCGCTCTTTTCAGGAACAGGAAATTTATTACTCCCAGTACATCAGAGATAAATTAAACATTCCCTATTTAATGTGCAATGTTAGTGAAAGTGAAGAAAACATATACAGTTTTGTTGAAGGTTTAGTTACTCAAGATGTATATGAATAAATTTGTTGTTATTCTTAGCTATTATTTATAGATAGCAGATGAATCAAAATCAGGATTTCCCAGATTTGAAAATTAACAAGATTCAGTATTAATAAATAATTCCTTCATCCTGTAAATCCTGATTCTGACATTCTTAACTTATCATCTACCAAAAACAGTAGTCAAAGAACGAGCTATATTTTGCGGTTGCATAGCATCCATCGCTGCGGTTGGTTCATAACCACAATGCACCATACAATCAGCACATTTAGGATTACCACTAGCGCGTCCGTACTTACTCCAATCGGTCTTATCTAACAATTCTTGGAAAGTTTGATAATAACCTTCATTCAATAAATAACAGGGTTTTTGCCAACCTAAAACACTATAACTAGGACTACCCCAAGGAGTACATTCATAGTCTTTCTCACCAATGAGAAAATCTAAAAATAAGGGGTTGTGATTAAAGTTCCAGTTCTTTTTCCCAGAAGTGTAAGGTGCAAGAATTTCTCTAAATAAAGCGCGGGTTTGTTCTCTTTGCAGAAAATGATCTTGATCTGGTGCCCATTCATAACTGTAACCAGGAGAAATCATCATTCCATCAACTTTTAAAGTATCGAGAAAATCAAAAAACTCCTGCATTTCTTTGACATCACAACCTTCAAAAATAGTCGAGTTAGTAGTGACACGAAAACCTTTGGCTTTAGCAGCACGAATCGCTTGGACAGCAATATTGTCAGAATCAGGATTTTCAGGGGAGCATCCCAAATGTGTAAATTTGTTTTTATCTAAGGAAATAAAATGATCCAAGGATTGATATGATTGAACCGCAAAGGCGAGCCAGTGCGTTGGGCGGCTCTGCCGACTTGTAGCAACTGGCGTGCAAAGGACACAAAGGTAAGAGGGTTTCAGAAAGTTTTTGGTGTGGCTGCGTTTCTTTATGCAAAATTGGAATCTCCCAAATTTACAGGATTTATCCTCAAAAAATACAGGCACTTTCTATATTTAATAAGTTTAGTTTATTGATTCTTGATTTTTGATAAGAAAAATTGAAAAAAATTTTGTTTTTTCAGGGTTCGGGGCGGGGCAGATGTGGTAAGATAGTCTTATTAATATAATGGAGTGTAAGCAAAATTTTTTTGAAGGCACGCATTCCCATCATCAGAATATCAGGTCTAGGCGAAAAAGTCAACGGGGTGAACCCCAAAAAAACGAATTTTTTTTTAATTTTTTAATTTTTTTTTAATCTTTAGATGTCCTGAGAAATTGCAGCGACTAAAATCCTGTAAATCCTTAAATCCTGGACATCCTGATTCTAACAATAAAATCATACCACAAACCAACCAGCCTGTAAATCCTTAAATCCTGGAAATCCTGATATGGCTAACGCCACGCTACGCTATCAGACATTTTCCTATATTTCCACATATTGCCAGCGTTTGGTTGCTCCGGTTTCTCTACAGATTAAAATCCCAAACCATTCTAATCTTTCCACATTTTCAGCGATCGCATTTTTGTATTTTCCACCATTTTTAAATTGAGCAGCAATTTGTTCAATTGTCCATTCATTGTTATTTGTGCGGAGTAAGTCGCGGATAGTTGCAAGTTGTTCTTTTGGTTCTTTGGGAAAGGTTTTTTGTTCGCTGGGAATAATCACAGTTTCTTCTGTTTCCATAACTTCCGTTAGCACCTGTTGAGTAACTTCCTTTGGTGCTTGATATTCAGGACGCAACCAGCGAATTATACCATGACGTTCTTCTTCTGCACGTTCAGCATTGAGCGCAACTAACCTTTCTAAAATTATTTCTTCAATTTCGGCTTTTGTTTTTTGATTATCTTTTAAATCTTGCCATCCATAAGTATCAAGAACAGCGTTATCTAATTCATCATGAATTTGTTTGAGGGTGGAAACTAAGGCTTTATTGTTATATGCTTTATCTGCTGCGGTAAATGTTTCACCTTTGCGGAGTTTTTCTAGCAGGTTATACATTCCGGTAATTGTGATTTCGGGATGTTGTGTTTGTACTCGTTTACGGTGGGAGTCTAATCTTTCTCCTAATTCTCGGATTTTCTGTTTTTGTTCTGGTGTAGGATTTGGGAAAGGGAATTTATCAAAGCAGGTAGTCTTTACATAAACAGGGGTGGGTCCAAGTTGTCCCCCACAAGATAATGCCCAAGCAACATGAATATTACTAGACAGAACTGCCAAAAAATAGGCATCATCAAGAGCTATTACAATTAATTTATTATCAGGTAGAATTTCACAATCTAAGAAAATAAACACACGATGTTTAGATGTTTCTACTGTCGCAATATAACGATATAAACTAGTTAAAGATTGACGAAGTTGCCTATTTGATCTACCAAAACGCCACCAGTAATCACGTCTTTGTTTATCCCGATTAATTTCTCTTTCGGGTTTGACTGTTTCTAAAACTCTCTGAAAAGGTTTAAGATATCTAGAAGCTTCTTTTTCAGATAAATCGTCAAAGTCAATTACAAAAACATTACGAGTATTTCCCATTAAATCACGACCATGAATGTATTTTTTTACAACATCATTATTTATTGATAATTCCCCATCTGTTTGACCATAACCCATTAATACAGCCTCATCTTTTGTCAGAATAAAACCTGCACCATGTAATTTTACCCCTGTAGAACTTAATTTTAAATTAGATTTTAATAAAGATGCTAAAGAAAGATTTGTAGTAGATTTTAGATCACTAAATATATGAGTAATATTTTGCCATTGAATTTCAATTAGTTCGGCTGAATTTTCTGTAATTTCTCCTTTTATCTCAGAAATTATATTGCCAAGTTTAGCCATTCTTGGAGGAGATTGAGAGTTATCTAATTCAGCCGCAGTGATCGCGATTCTTACTAATGCACCTTCATCTGTCCAAGGATGATCAGGAATAGCAAAAAATAAACGAATTGGATTTTTTTGATTTTGATGAAATTCAATTACCTTTCTTTGTCTAACTTGACTAATGCTATTAGTAGTAATAAACCCAAATGTCTTAAATTTACTATTTGTTCTGATTAAATCAGCCGCTTTATGCCACCAATACATAACAAAATCTACAGTATCAGGTACATCTGGATAAACTTGACGCAATGTTTCTGTATATCCATCACCTAATCTATCCCTCATTCTTGCATTACCAATAAAAGGAGGATTAGAAACAATATAATCTGCATCTGGCCATGTAGCAGGACGAGGATTAAGATAACGATAAATAGGAACTTGATCACTCGCATCTGGAACATCCTCACCCGTCACAGGATGCTTGATCATTTTTCCACCCCAACGAGTTTTTACCTTACCCGTTTTCGGATCAATATCTAATTCCTTACCATCATAATCTAACACCGCATCCCGAAATTCAATATTATGAAAATCCTGTAAAATCGGTTCTGGTGGTGGTGTACTTCCATAGCGTTTAAAATGCCATTGTAAATAACCAATCCAAATTACTAACTCAGCAATAGCGGCCGCTCTAGGATTAATTTCAATCCCTAAAAATTGTGAGGGGTTTACCTGTTTTCTTCCTGCTAAACGCGGATCAAATTCCTCTAATAAATTCGTTGTCACCTTTCCCAAAACATCCAGCAACCGCATCTGTACTTCTTGTTCCAATGTTTTCAGCAAGTCTAACGTCACATACAAAAAGTTACCCGAACCACAAGCAGGATCAAGAATGCGAATTTGTTGTAATTTCTCTAAAAATGACCTAATCTCTTTTTCAGCTTTTTCTATTTGTGCTTTTGTCGGTTTTTGCTGTTTTTCTTTGAGAGTTAAAAACCGATCAACCTCAGATTCAACTAATAACCATTCTGACCGCAAAGGTTCTATTATCACCGGACGCACTAACCGTTCAACATAGGATCGGGGTGTATAATGCGCTCCTAAACTTTTACGTTCTTTACTATCTAAAGCTCTTTCTAATAATGTCCCAAAAATCGCCGGTTCTACCTCTGTCCAATCTTTATTTGCAGCTTCATATAAAACCTCTAATTGCTCTTTTGGTAAATCAAAAGCTGTCGCATCAGCAAAAAAGCTACCATTAAATTGGGGGATTTCATCAAAGTTAAATTCTCCCCCAGTATTCATGACTTTCCAAAGTTTTTCAATCTGGGTTTTAAATGTCTTGGGTTCAACTAACCAACGTTCTTTTAAAGCTTTAGTGAAAACTTCTCCTTTCAATAATTTCACATCTTCTGCAAACATGGTAAAAATGCAGCGCATCAGGAAATTTGCGACTTCTTGCGGTTGGTGTCCTTGTTGTTCTAACCATTTCGCTAATTTAGCTAAGGTATCCGCAACTTCTCTTGTTACCCGCGCTCGATATTTTTCCGGGTTTAAACTTTGCGGATCATTAAATATAGCAACAAAACGATTAAATACTTTCTCATCTAAAAGCTGATCAAGATTAATTTTTTCCCGCGCACCATAACCACCATAATTACCACTAAAACTTACCCACATTTCAAAATGTGAACCAATATCACAGGTAATTAAAAAAGGAGGTTTACTTGGTAAAAAAGGTGTATAACTTTGAGCTTGATAAAAAGCTTTTTCCATCGCTCTATCATAGCTTTTTGTCCCACGTTTAGCTGTACCCCGTTTATTTGCATTTCCCCCTTGTTTGGCTTCAATTAAAAAATGTCCTTCTTTGTAGAAGTCTGCAAAGTTGGTAGTTTCTCCATCTTTGTTAAATATCTTGATGTCTTTGTCAAAACAATAGCGATCGCCTGGTATACTTCCTTTAGGTGCTGGACGTTCTACCGCCAAAGCATCACAAAGTTCTAAAAAGAAACCCTGATAATTTGCTCTCTCGTTACCCTGTGAACCTTTCCACTTGTTGAGGAATATTTCTACTCGTTGACGATCTTCATTTTTCATGGCAAAATGGCATATTAATTGTTATGAAAATCAATATTTTACAAGATTTTTGTCTGCATCAGAATGTCCTTCGTGGTTCAATTCTTTGTTATTGGAATTTTTCTTAACAGGTTGAAGCCAATAAATAGATAAAACCGGCGATAAAGTCCGCGCCACCAATGTAGAAGCAATATAAGCAGCAGAAACCGTAATTCCAAAAGGCTTGAAAAACTGTCCAACTACTCCACCCATTAAACCAATAGGTAGGGCTTGCTGAATAAATGTAAAACCCAGATATATAAAGGGTTACAGGTTGATAAAGAGGAAAAAAGTGCAAGGGTTTTGAAGGTCATACCTGAAAAACCGTGCATTTTGGGGATCGCAAACCCAAAAATTTGGGGATGACAGATAGCTGAAACTGTTCCCTGTTCCCTGTTAAGAGTTCCCTGTCTTCACGGAAAGACTTTCTCAGCAACCCCTAGGTAAGAAAACCGCCACAGCAGTAGCAGTAGTAGCAACAACCGTTAAACTAATTTCATCGGTAGCTGAGTGTGCAGCTTCACGGGGACTTTGCCCTTCTTCGATGTGCCGTAAGATGTTTTCCACATCAATAATAAGTTAATAACCCAATCACCAGTCCCCAATCCCCAAATGTGGACAGTTTCTCAACACGGCTTCCAGTTTCCTAGCAACATCCAGAGAATCACTTGAAAGGATTAGGAATAGGAAGTGAAGATGGTAAAACAGCTACAGCAGCAGCAAAAGAGGAATTTTTTTGCCCTCTTATGTTCGTTCCTCCTTGTCCCGGTAGCTTTCCTCGTTCTGGTAGTTGTCCTGGTTCTGCTTGCACCAATAGTTAGAGATCAGGAACACGAGGAACAGGTATAAACAAATTAAATTAAAAATCCCCTGCTGTTTAAGCATGGGGATTGTACCTTAAATCTTTATATCAACGCTTGATTAAGCAGATAAATTTGCCGCAGCAAATTCCCAGTTAACCAAGTTATCCAAGAAATTCTTGATGAATGCTGGACGAGCATTTCTGAAGTCGATGTAATAGGCGTGTTCCCAAACGTCCAGGGTGAGCAGTGCCTTTTTACCATGTGCGAGGGGGTTTTCTGCGTTGGGTGTTTTCATGACTTTGAGTGTACCACCGTCATCAACTAACCAAGCCCAACCGCTACCAAACTGGGTTGCAGCCGCAGTAGAAAATTCTTCTTTGAATTTGTCGAAGCTACCAAAATCTTTATTAATTCTCTCAGCTAGTTCACCTGTGGGAGCGCCACCACCTGCGGGTTTGAGTGAGTTCCAAAAGAAGGTGTGGTTCCAAACTTGAGCCGCGTTGTTAAAAATGCCAGCTTTAGCAGGATCTTTGAAGGAAATTTGGATTACTTCTTCGAGGGACTTATCAGCAAGTTCTGTACCATCGGTGAGCTTGTTGAGGTTGTCTACATAAGCTTTGTGATGCTTACCATAGTGATACTCAAAGGTTTCACCTTTCATGCCATATTGCTCTAGAGCATTAAAGTCGTAGGGTAGGGAAAGCTGTGTAAATGCCATGTTTTCAAGTCCTCTCTTTATTGTTTTCCAGTTGAAGCTATTGCCAAAAACCAGAAAATTACAGGTTTTGTATTGATATTGATTTAGTTTTATATCCTTGATATTGGGACACAAAACTTAACATGGCTATTCTACTACCAAAGTGAACCTTAAACCACTGCACTTTAGTCATAACCGAGATTACTATTTCTCTAGTTGGGGCTGGTAATTGGTAATTGGTAATTGGTAATTGGTAATTGGTAATTGGTAATTGGTAATTGGTAATTGGTAATTGGTAATTGGTAATTGGTGATTGGGAAATCAAAAATTATTGTGAACTCCTGATAGCGAAGCGTGGCGAAGCCATACTCCTGAACTCCTGTAACTCCTGTAACTCCTGATAGCGAAGCGTGGCGAAGCCATACTCCTGAACTCCTGACTCCTAAATTCTGCTGTAATTACCGTTGAGACAAACGATCTTGGTAATAATTAACAATCTGCGCTGCCACCTCACTAGGGGTAAGTCCATCGGTTTGCACTTCCACTGCATCGGCGGCTTTTCGCAATGGGGAAATTTTGCGAGTGCTATCTTTATAATCTCGTTCAGCAATATCCCGTTCCAGTTGTTCTAAACTAACTTGTGGTTGACCTTGTTTTGTAAAGTCTTGCTGACGACGACGGGCGCGTTCACTTACAGAAGCAGTTAAGAAGATTTTCACTTCTGCATCTGGGAAAACATGAGTACCAATGTCCCGGCCTTCAGCTACTAAACCACCCTTTTGACCCCAGCTTTGCTGTTGTTGAACCAGGGCTTTGCGGACTGCATTTTGCGCGGCGATCGCTGATACTTTTGATGTCACCTCAATGCTCCGAATTTCTTGAGTGATATCAAGACCATTAATCCATACTTGTACGGCAAATTGTATATTTTGACTAGGAGTAAGTTCAATTTTACACTGGTTCGCTAATTCAGCAATACTGCATTCATCATCAATATCAATGCCGTTTTCCAGCACTAACCAAGTGATAGCACGGTACATTGCACCAGTATCTAAATAGACTAACCCTAACTGTGTTGCCACTTGGCGAGCCACGGTAGACTTACCCGCACCAGCAGGACCATCAATGGCGATAATCGGTTGGCGTAGCCCGTTGTAAACATCGCGCAAGATGGTATTATCAATCAACCGTGTAGAACCTAGACGGGCTGCGATCGCCAGCATTCCTTCCTCCTCAATTTTTCCTAAAAACATCAATGTAGTCGGTTCAACCAATTCAATATATTCCACATAGATAGTGCTGACTTTGGCAATTTCTTCCCACACCAATGCTATCAGCTGGCTGCTGTTGCGAACGCCAGCACGAAACGCCGCTTCAGCTTGCTGTAAGCCTTTAAATAACACTGTTGCTTGCTCTTTTTCCGTTGGAGTCAAATATTGATTACGAGAACTCAAAGCCAAGCCAGATGCTTCCCGCACCGTTGGACAAGCAACAATTTCTACTGGCAAATTTAAATCAGCCACCAGACGTTTAATAACTGCTAGTTGCTGGCCATCTTTTTGACCAAAGTAGGCTCGGTCAGGCTGTACCAAATTGAAAAGCTTGGTGACAATTGTCGCCACACCTTGAAAATGACCCGGCCGATATCTACCACACAAGCTACTTATCATACCAGATGGAGGGATTACTTGTGTCACTTGATTTTCTTGTATATTCTTCTGAGCAATTCCCATTTCTTCCGGAGTAGGGGCAAAAATCGCATCAACTCCCGCTTGTTCACACAATTTTCGATCTTGCTCTAAAGTCCGAGGATAGCGTTGATAATCCTCATTTGGTCCAAATTGTAGGGGATTGACAAAAATACTAACAATCACAGTAGAATTTTCTTGCCTAGCTCGTTGCATTAGGCTTAAATGACCTTGATGCAGTCCGCCCATAGTGGGGACTAAACCAATTTTTGTAGGATACCAAGTAGTCTGATCATCAAATAATAGCTCGTCTGAAAGCTGGAGATTGTTTTCCCAGCGACGTTGATTTAAATAGCAGCGTAAAGCTGCAACTGTTGTCAGCAAGCGCACAAAATACCCCTAGTTCTTCTCTATCCTCTCCCCCGTTAGTTTATATCTAAAATTGGGGTGAGAGATGAATGAACTAGGGGTATGAAACAATAGTGAAGAGCGAAAAAGAGTTTTTACTGTGGAAGGGTGTTATCTTCCCAACACCTCAATACGAACGGGAGCAAGTCCACTGCTCATCATTCCTAATATCCGGGCTGCACCCAGAGAAAGGTCAATAACTCGACCACCGATGTATGGACCACGATCATTAATTCGCACAATTACAGACTTACCATTCCGGGTGTTAGTCACACGAACTTTTGTTCCCATAGGTAAACTACGATGGGCTGCTGTCATTCCTTCGGGATTATATCTCTCACCATTGGCAGTTTTCCTACCTGCCCAATCATAACCGTACCAAGAAGCTATACCCTGGAAGTTGAGTTTGATGCGACCTGCTACTTGTTGCGGTAGCTTGGGCATGGAAATGGTGGTACGTGGTGGTAAGTTGGCAATTTCGCTGATGGGAGATGCTTGGCCTATGAGTCTCCGCAGGCGATTGGTTGCTTGTAAGGCATCTTGTGCTAGATTATTTGTAGTATCTGCTAGTTGGGTGGATTCATTGATTTCCACCAATTCTTTACCGTTGATTTTGATGGTGTAGCTATCAGGTTGCTGTTGAACAGACGAGCTTTTGTCTTGGGCTTTGTTATTATTGACTGGAGATTTTTCCCCTGTTTTCCAGCTGACGATAATTTTGCTTGCGTCTGCATCCTCCCGCATCAACTGGTTGATTTTGGAGGCTACTAAACTGGCTCTGTGTACTGGGTCATCGGCAATAATGGAGCTAGGAGATTTGCTCACATCCATCACACTTCCTACACTGGCTACCTTAGCTGAGTTACTGGCGGCGGGGATATAAGATTTAACGCCTTGGCTATTTCCAATTGTTCCCACTTTTGTTTCCGCACTCTTGACTGGGTTAGAACCCAGAAAGGTAAGAACGGGAATATTTCGGATGTAAAGGGTTGCCGCTTGACGACCTTCAACGCTGTGAGGATGAATTTGTGTGTTCACAGCATCTAAGGTATTTTCCTGTGTCGGGGATTGGTACTCTCCCACTTTCACTGCATCAGCTACGGCAGATGCTTGGGTAGTTGGAGAGTTTCCCGTGGTGGTTTGAGTACGCCCCACTGCGGGTACACCCAAAACAGAGAGAAACACAGCGACAGTAGTCCACAAATGTCTTTGATTCATGCGTCCGATTTTAAAGCGACTCTAGAACTTAAGTTTTTTAATTCGTGGGTTTTTTACCTGTGTTGGTAATAGACCCGAAAACTCAAACTCGTTCCGCTTTCACTTTTTGTTTATAACTGCAACAGAGTAACATGAACTTTTGGGCTTGGGGATCAGGGTTTTAGCGTAAGTCTTGCGCTGGTTCTCCCAATTCTTCTTGGGTTTTATCGGTCAAAACCTTTTGTAAATCAGGTTTTTGGATTTGTAACATTTTTTTTCGGGATATGAATAATTTTTTAGGAGAACAAAATATTAGGCTGATGTTAAACGATGGTGCTAATACCTTGATTGCTTGATTTCTAATATTGAGGGTTGAGTAATATATTTAACTCAAAATAAATTTTATTTTTAGTAAATATTTATTTAATTTTATTTAATATGATTTTCTTTTTACGTATTTACACTTAAATAAGTCTTTTATGAATTTGAGGTAATTTCCCAGAGAATAGTAATTAATTAACGGATTTTTTAGAAAACAAATAATATGAGCATTTCTAAATAAAACAAAATTTTGATTAAATTTGTATTTAAAAATACAAAAAGTTTAAATTTATTTGCCCAAAACAAATCTATTTAAAATTTATTTATCTAAGTTATTTATCTAAGTAAATATACTCTTGCCAAAATGCAGTTAATAGCAGTAAGTATTTTTCAACATCAAAAAAAAGTAATGATGACAGAATAAAAGAAGGGTTGTCCGCTTGTCAGTTGAATTTTTAAAGTATAAATAATTACTTTTATTACTGACAACAACTTTAGCCATCAACTATAATAGTCATTAGCAAGTTATCAGCCTTATGGCAAACTCACAAGATCAAGAAACAGGTTCATCACCATTTTTAGAAGTTCTCAAAGATTTGCATTCCCAGTACAAATCACTGCAAGAGGGTACAGTAGCAAACTACATTCCCGAACTAGCAAAAGTAAACCCCAACTTATTTAGCATCTGTATTGCTACTGTAGATGGTCAGATTTATGAAGTTGGTGATTATCAACAGCTATTTACTATCCAGTCGATTTCCAAGGTGTTTATTTATGGACAAGCTTTAGAAGATCATGGACGGGATTATGTGTTAACTAGGGTAGGAGTAGAACCGACTGGAGACGCATTTAACGCGATTATTCTTGATGAACAATCAAAGCGACCCTATAACCCGATGGTAAACGCAGGAGCTATAGCCACTACCAGTTTAATTAAAGGTAATGGAGCGACAGAACGCCTTAATCGCTTATTAGAAATGTATAGGCGTTATATTGGACGAGATGTATTTGTAGATATTTCGGTATTTACTTCCGAACGCAGTACAGGACACCGCAACCGAGCTACTGCCCATCTTATGCTAAATTTTGGCATGATTGACCAAAATATTGAAGAAGCACTAGATTTATATTTTCAACAATGTTCTGTGATGGTAAATTGTCGGGATTTAGCTGTGATGGCTGCTACTCTTGCTAATAAAGGAATTAACCCGATTACTAAAGAAAAAGCGGTAGATAGTTGTTACATCAAAGATATATTGAGTGTGATGTATACCTGTGGGATGTATAACTTTGCAGGTGAATGGGCGTATAAAGTAGGAATCCCGGCGAAAAGCGGCGTTTCTGGGGGAATTCTCGCCGTTGTTCCTGGGCAGATGGGAATTGGAGTGTTTTCACCTCTCCTAGATGGGCTGGCTAACAGTGTGCGGGGGGTGAAGGTGTGTGAGGAACTGTCTCAACGCTTGGGGTTACATCTATTTGAGTGTAAAGGAATGTGATTGGGGATGCAATTTTGGATTTTGGATTTTGGATTTTGGATTGTTTTTGTTATCTCCAATCTAAAATCTAAAATCTAAAATTCTCCTGACTACTGCTCCTGACTTCTGTTGCTAAATTAACAGTGGATGTTATCTACAAAAAATCAACAATGATATCTAATACTGCATCATTTCCCGATATTCAAAATCATTGGGCGCGGTTATTTATTCAGGCTTTAGCCCAACGGCGAATTTTAAATGGCTATCCTGACGGTAGTTTTCGCCCGAATAGCCCTGTTACTCGTGCTGAGTTTGCAGCGATTATAGCTTCTGTACTGACAACAACCAAAAAACGGGATTATGTACCTTTTGGAGATGTACCTGTTACACTTTGGGCTAATAGTGCAATTAGAAAAGTTTACGAAACTGGATTTTTGGTTGGCTACCCTGATCGGACTTTTCGCCCTAATGATAGTATTTCCAGGGGTGATGTTTTAGTTGCGATGGTGAATGGTTTGGGAATTGCTAGTCAAGTCCAACCTGATTTGGTGAGTAAATTAGGAGAAATCTATGAAGATGCGGCGACAATTCCTAACTATGCTATCAATCAGGTGGCGATCGCCTCTAGTGTTGGTTGGGTAGTGAGTTATCCAAATATCAAATTACTCAATCCCAGGATGGCTGCGACTCGTGCTGATGTGGCTGTGATGGTATATCAGGCTTTGGTATATCTGGGAAGGGCGGAAAAAATTGCTTCTGAATATATAGTAGTACCACCATTGTCTGGAAACCAACCCAGGACTGTGAGGGTAAGTCATAACCGGGAGTTTCGGGGTGCTTGGATCACAACTGTGTGGAATAGTGACTGGCCTTCTAAACCAGGGTTGAGTGTTGAACAGCAGAAAACGGAATTACTGCAAATTATTCAACAATTACAATCTTTAAATTTTAACGCCTTAATTTTACAGGTGCGTCCAGAAGGAGATGCTTTATATGCTTCTAGTTTAGAACCTTGGAGTGCTTGGATTACGGGAACTCAGGGAAAAGCACCAGAACCATTTTATGATCCTTTAGAATTTGCGATCGCTGAATGTCGTAAACGCAATATTGAAGTTCATGCTTGGTTCAATCCTTACCGTGCCAAAACTACTACCCGCAGTGGTTCTAATGTCCGTCCCCATATAGCTATAACTAATCCCGAAGTTGTGTATCAATGGGGTAATCAATTATGGATGGACCCTGGTGCAAAAATAGTTCAAGATCGAGCTTACAATGTCATTATTGATGTTCTCAACCGTTACGATGTAGATGGCATTCATCTTGATGATTACTTTTACCCCTATCCTATATCTGGTCAATCTTTCCCTGATCATAAAACTTATGCAGCTTATCAAGCAAATGGGGGTAAACTCAGCTTAGGAGATTGGCGAAGGGAAAACGTTAATCAAATGGTATTGCGTTTATCGGAAGGAATTAAAAAAACTAAATCTCATGTTAAATTTGGGATTAGTCCTTTTGGGATTTATCGCCCTGGACAACCACCAGGAATTGTGGGTTTAGATCCCTATAATGCCCTTTATGCTGATTCTAGAAAATGGTTGCAGGAAGGTTGGATAGATTATTTAGCACCGCAACTTTATTGGCGGACTGATCAAACACAACAAAGTTATGAAGTCTTGTTGAAATGGTGGACTCAAGTCAATACTAAACAGCGACATATTTACGCCGGAAACAACATTTCCAAACTAGATGGTAAAGCTTGGAAAAATTCAGAAATTGAAAAACAAATTCTCATTTCTCGGAACTTAGCTAAAAATTTGTCCTTGGGAAATATATTTTTTAGTATGAATGCTATCAAAGAAAATCTCCAAGGTATTGCTGATCAATTTAAACAGGTTTATTATTCTCGTCCGTCCATAATTCCTACTATGTCATGGCAAAGTCAAAATCCCCCTTCTCCTCCCAAAGAAATTAAATTTCAAAATGGTAGATTAAATTGGCAAAGAGGTGATGATAAACCGGTGCGTTCTTGGACTCTTTACCGTCAAAGTGGAGATAATTGGATAATTCAGAGAATTTTGTCTGCTGGTACTACTTTTGCCACTGTACAACCAGGAACTTATGCAGTGTGTGCGGTGGATAGGTTGGGTAATGAAAGTGTGGGTGTGATAATTACTGTAACTTAATCTGAGGAAGGCAGATGATTATGGCGATCGCACTTTGGCAATTTTGTCCAGGTGCGTTTTTTAACTTCTGTCTGAATCAGGATGTCCAGGATTTGAGGATTTACAGGATGTTTATTCAGTATAGTTAGTCATGATAAAATGAGAAAAGGGCGGTAAAATACCGCCCAAAAATATTAATATCAAATTAATGAAAACAGATACCATATTTTACCGCTTATTTCAAGAAATACCAAGTATTTTTTTTGAACTCATAGGTGAATCTCCCGAACTAGCTGAAAATTATGAGTTTTCCTCCATTGAAGTCAAACAAACAGCTTTTAGAATAGATGGAGTCTTCTTACCTCAAGAAACTACAGAAAATCCCATCTATTTCCTAGAAGTGCAATTTCAGCCAGATGAAGACCTTTATAGCAGACTATTTTCGGAAATATTCTTATATTTACGCCAAAATAAACCCAAATGTGGATGGAAAGGAGTAGTAATATATCCTAGTCGTGCTGTAGATGAAGGTAATATTCAGGACTATGAAGAATTTTTTCTGAGTCAACGAGTGAGAGTAATTTATTTAGATGAAATTGAAGAAACAACATCATTACCCATTGGGATTGCTACAATTAAATTAATCATTACTAATGAAACACAAGCCGTCACTCAAGCTAGGGAATTAATTAATCGTACCAAACAAGAGGTTAAGTCTCAACCCAAACAACAACAAATATTAGAAATCATCGAGACAATTTTAATTTACAAATTTCCAAGAATGAAGAGGGAGGAAATAGAATCAATGTTTGGACTAAGTGATTTAAAACAAACTAGATTTTATCAAGAAGCTAAAGAAGAAGGAGAACTCAAAGCTAAATTAGAAGCTGTTCCTGGGTTGGTAGGATTAGGTTTGAGTCAAGAACAAATTGCTCAAGTTTTGAATTTAAGTATTGAGGAAGTGAAGAACATTGTCGAGAAAATGTCAAGGTGATAGGTGATAGTTAATTGATGGAATTTTAGATCGCACTTTGGCAATTTTGGCAAGGTGCGTTTTTTAACTTCTGTCTGAATCAGGATGTCCAGGATTTAAGGATTTACAGGATTTTGATGTTTATGGTGATGGCGATCGCACTTTGGCAATTTTGGCAAGGTGCATTTTTTAACTTCTGTCTGAATCAGGATGTCCAGGATTTAAGGATTTACAGGATTTTGATGTTTATGGTGATGGCGATCGCACTTTGGCAATTTTGTCCAGGTGCGTTTTTTAACTTCTGTCTGAATCAGGATGTCCAGGATTTGAGGATTTACAGGATTTTGAACTTTCCTATGTAACAGATAGTAAATTGACAAACCAATATACTTGGTGGTATAAAAGTAATAACACACAAATAGTTTTATACATTTTACACAAAATTATCTATGTTTATCATTGATGATGTTATTGGGGCGTTAGTTGAAGAAGCAGTAGGAAAAGCATTAGAGAAATTAGACCAAAGTGAAACTCGATTACGACTGTTAAATAAATTCGGCTTAAAACAGGATGTTCCACCCAATGACTTTGATGGCGTTTATGTTTACACCTTGATTGAATATGGGGTAGGTAAACCAAAGGTTATTTTACAGTTATTGAAAGAAACAGAAATTAAACAAGAATTTCAACAAGCTTTTAGCCAAAATAAAAATTTTAATTTCCAAAAGTTAGAAGCTTATATTAATAGTTTTGCTATTGGTGATAAAATTAAACAACAAAATATTGATTATCAGCGAGAAATAGCAGAATTTGCCAGATTATTTATTGAAATTGCCAAACGAGCCAGAACAGCAACAGAAATTTTACAAGATCATAAATTCGATAATTTACAACGTAGTTTAAATCAAATTCGGGAACAAGTAAACCAACTCAGTTTACCATCAATTCAAGATCAAATTCAAAACCTTACACAAAGTTATCAACAATTATTGCCACCTGCGGAAACAATAAGAGAAACAGAATTATGTAAACAATTAAAAACCTGGTTTGAAACACTGGGTTATAAATTTGAAAAACACGAAGTTTTAGAACCAGAACATTTTGAATTGATTATTAATATTCCCAAACGACGAGGATATGATAGGATTTTTATTCGCGGAGTGGAAGCAGAAGCAAGTATTCATGATGTCAATGCAATTAAAGAAGCTGTAGAAACTCACAAAACAGATGAAGGTTGGGTTGTTGCACCGCGCAGAGTTAGTAAATTAGCCAGAACTGAAGTTAAAGAAAATCAACAAATTTTCTGTTATACCTTTGATGAATTAATCGAAGCTGATGCGGATTTTAGTGGTTATTTCGATTGGTTAGAGAATGAAGTTAAAAGCAGAGGAATTGATAAATATTATGTTCCCTTAGCTTGTAGAAAAGAAGAAATTAACCCTAGAAATAAACAGCGAATAGGTGTGAGTCACTATGGTAAAGAAGATGGATGGATTGAACGTTATATTAATGAATGGTTATCTGATCCTGCTAAACAACATTTATCAATTTTAGGGGAATTTGGCACAGGTAAAACTTGGTTTGCTTTCCATTATGCTTGGGTAGCATTACAAAAATATCGCCAAGCAAAACAAGAAGGTGCAACTATTCCCCGGATTCCTTTATTAATTCCATTAAGAGATTATGCTAAAGCAGTAAGTATTGAATCTCTTTTTTCAGAGTTCTTTTTCCGTAAACATGAAATTGGTTTACCTGGATATTCTGCATTTGAACAGCTAAACCGCATGGGGAAATTATTATTAATTTTTGATGGTTTTGATGAAATGGCCGCACGGGTAGACCGTCAAGCGATGATTAATAATTTCTGGCAATTAGCACAAGTTGTAGGAACAGAAGGAACAAAAGCAATTTTAACTTGTCGCACTGAACATTTCCCAGAAGCATTAGAAGGAAGGAGACTTTTAAGCGCGGAATTACAAGCATCTACTAAAAAATTAACTGGTGAAACACCCCAATTTGAAGTTTTAGAATTAGAGAAATTTGATGATGAACAAATCCAACAAGTTCTCAGTTTTAAAGCTCAACCTGAAACCGTTGAAGCTGTAATTAATAATAAAAAATTATTAGACTTAGCACGTCGTCCGGTGATGATTGATTTAATTATGGAAGCATTACCGGATATTGAAGCTGGTAAACCTGTGGATATTTCCCGTGTTTATCTCTATGCAGTGCGGCAAAAAATGGCACGGGATATTAAAGCTGACCGCACTTTTACCTCAATGGCAGATAAATTATATTTCCTGTGTGAATTATCTTGGGAAATGCTGTCAAATGATAAAATGACTCTGAATTATAAAGAATTTCCCGATTTAATTCGGAATTATTTTGGCGAAAAAGTCCAAGAACAAAAAGATTTAGATCATTGGCATTATGACATGATGGGGCAAACCATGTTAATTAGAAATGCTGATGGTGACTATTATCCTGCCCATCGGTCATTATTAGAGTTTTTTGTTGCTTATAAATTGGGACGAGAATTAGGAATTTTAGCAGAGGATTTTCAGGAAGTTGTAGAGGTTCTTCCTTACGACCAGGAGAAAATAGATTTAAGTCAAACTTTCGGGAAAACACTGTTAGCCAAAGCTGTCTTAGATTTAATGTTTCCCATGTTGTCAACAACAGCAAATCAACGTTTATTAGCAGAGGTCAAAGCCACCAAGGGTAAAACTGAAACAATCGCAGGTTACTCTGGTAGTAATGCGGTGCAGTTGCTACTCAAAGGGAGTCGCTTTGCTTTAGAAAAACAGGATTTGAGTGAGACAGTTCTACCAGGTGTAAATTTTGGTTTGGCTAGTTTGGATAATGTCAACCTGACTGGAGCAAATTTAACAGATGCTGTTTTTGCTAAGGCATTAGGATCAGTTGATTCCCTTGCTTATAGTCCAGATGGGGAATACCTTGCTACAGGAGACAGTGATGGTAGAGTCCAAATTTGGAATGCTTTAACAGGACGGGAATTATTGACATTGGTAGGTCATAGCAGTGCAGTTGCATCAGTAGCCTGGTGTGGAGATGGTCTAACCTTGGCTAGTGGTAGTGGTGATAATACGGTGAAACTGTGGGATGTCCAGTCTGGGGACTGTGTGCGAACCCTAGAGGGTCATCGTAGAGGGGTTTCGTCAGTAGCCTGGAGTGGTCTGACCTTAGCTAGTGGTAGTGATGATAATACGGTGAAACTGTGGGATGTCCAGTCTGGGGACTGTGTGCGAACCCTAGAGGGTCATCGCAGTAGGGTGAGGTCAGTAGCCTGGAGTGGAGATGGTCTGACCTTGGCTAGTGGTAGTGTTGATAACACGGTGAAACTGTGGGATGTCCAATCTGGGGACTGTGTGCGAACCCTAGAGGGTCATCGCTATTGGGTGAAGTCAGTAGCCTGGAGTGCAGATGGTCTGACCTTAGCTAGTAGTGATGATGATACGGTGAAACTGTGGGATGTGCAGACAGGGGACTGTGTGCGAACCCTAGAGGGTCATAGCAATGGGGTTAAGTCAGTAGCCTGGAGTAGTCTGACCTTGGCTAGTAGTAGTGATGATAATACGGTGAAACTGTGGGATGTGCAGACTGGAGACTGTGTGCGGACGCTACAGGGTCATCGCAATTGGGTTAACTCAGTAGCCTGGAGTGGGCTGACCTTGGCTAGTGGTAGTGAAAATAATACGCTGAAACTGTGGGATGTCCAGACTGGGGACTGTGTGCGAACCCTAGAGGGTCATCGCTATTGGGTGAGGTCAGTAGCCTGGAGTGCAGATGGTCTGACCTTAGCTAGTGGTAGTGGTGATCAAACGGTGAAACTCTGGGATGTCCAGTCTGGGGACTGTGTGCGGACGCTACAGGGTCATCGCAGTTGGGTTTGGTCAGTAGCCTGGAGTGGAGATGGTCTGACCTTGGCTAGTGGTAGTGGTGATCAAACGGTGAAACTGTGGGATGTTCAGTCTGGGGACTGTGTGCGAACCCTAGAGGGTCATCGCAGTAGGGTGAGGTCAGTAGCCTGGAGTGGAGATGGTCTGACCTTGGCTAGTGGTAGTGATGATAATACGGTGAAACTGTGGGATGTGCAGACAGGGGATTGTGTGCGGACTCTAGAGGGTCATCGCAATGGGGTTAATTCAGTGGACTGGAGTGGAGATGGTCTGACCTTGGCTAGTGGTAGTGATCATACTGTGAAACTGTGGAATGTGCAGACAGGGGACTGTGTGCGAACCCTAGAAGGTCATAGCAATTGGGTGAGGTCAGTAGCATGGAGTGGTGATGCCCAGACCTTGGCTAGTAGTAGTGATGATAATACGGTGAAACTGTGGGATGTACAGTCTGGGGACTGTGTGCGAACCCTAGAAGGTCATAGCAGTGCGGTTTGGTCAGTAGCCTGGAGTGGAGATGGTCTGACCTTGGCTAGTGGTAGTGTTGATAATACGGTGAAACTGTGGGATGTCCAGTCTGGGAAATGTATCGCTACCTTTGACCATAGGTTATATGCAGGGTTGAAAATCAAGGGGGTGAAGGGGTTAAGCCGGGCGGAAATATTAACTTTGAAAGCATTGGGCGCGGTAGAGTAGGATGACAGTACACAAAGGTGAAAACTCATTAAATATCCCCAACTACTTTTATTACCCTTTTCATTTACTACCAACATTATCTTACAAATCAGGGATCTGAATATCATCCTGTAAATCCTTAAATCCTGGTTATCCTGATTCTGACAAATAAAATTCCTAAATTTTTAGTAATTGATAATGAAACAAAGACTAGATACACTATTAGTAGATTTGGGTTTATGTCCTTCCCGTCAACAAGCACAAAGATTAATTCAAGCTGGGGAAGTAATGGTAAATCAAACAGTAATTGATAAACCAGGAACAGAAGTAGATACAACCGCAGAAATTCAAGTTAAAGAACGTCCACCTTTTGTTTCTCGCGGTGGTGAAAAACTTGCAAAAGCATTAAAAATATTTGGTATTTCTGCAAATCAAAGAATCTGTTTAGATGGGGGAATTTCCACTGGTGGTTTTACAGATTGTTTATTACAAAATGGTGCAGAAAAGGTTTATGGAATTGATGTAGGATATGGACAAGTTGACTGGAAAATTAGAAATGATGAACGAGTAATTTTAAAAGAACGTACCAATTTACGGGAATTACAACCAGAACAATTATATATAGATAATGCCCCATTTCCAGATTTATCTGTTGTAGATGTTTCCTTTATTTCTTTAACCAAAGTTTTACCAGCAATTTGGCGTTTAACCCAAGCACCAAGGGAAGCAGTTTTATTAGTTAAACCACAGTTTGAAGTTGGTAAAAATCGTGTGGGTAAAAAAGGTGTAGTTCGTGATCCAAAAGATCATGCAGATGCGATTTTTCAAGTTTTACAAACAGCGTTAGAATTAGGATGGCAATATCAGGGTTTGACTTTTTCTCCCATTACTGGACCTGCGGGAAATATTGAATATTTGTTATGGTTAGGAATGGAAAGTGAAACATCAGCACTGGAGTTAACAACTATTCAAGAAATTACTAGAAACGCTGTACAGGAGTTAACAAAAAATGAACAGTAATTATCAATTGTGGTTAGATGCAACCATTGAAAATTTAAAACATCGTGATTTTGATAACTTAGATATTGATTTATTAATAGAAGAAATTGAAGAAATGGGTGGCAGTTTAAAAGATGCTTTAGAAAATAATCTCATTGTGATTTTAGCCCATCTTTTAAAATGGAAATATCAACCGGAAAAACGTTCTGGAAGTTGGCGAGGAAGTATCAAAGAACATCGCCGCCGGATTAATAAATCTATACAAAAACATCCCAGCTTAAAAAATTATTATGAGAGTATTTTTTTAGAATGTTACTCTCCTGCGGTAGATTGGGCAATAGAAGAAACAGGATTATCACCGGATATTTTCCCAGAGAAATGTCCTTTTACTTCTGAAGAAGTCTTAGACAATGACTTCTTACCAAATCCTTAATCATGCTCGTAATGGCGCTTCAGCGCAAAAATACCAACAACATCA
Organism: Sphaerospermopsis sp. LEGE 08334; assembly: GCF_015207205.1. Lineage (NCBI taxonomy): Bacteria > Bacillati > Cyanobacteriota > Cyanophyceae > Nostocales > Aphanizomenonaceae > Sphaerospermopsis > Sphaerospermopsis sp. LEGE 08334. Next base: position 50,592 of record NZ_JADEXH010000025.1, read on the forward strand.
CCAAAAAATCATCCATAACCAACCCATAGAGTTAAAATAGGGAAATTGTCAAAATATAGAAAATCAAATGTTTTGGGCTGATAAAATCGCTGCTGATGCACAAGGTTTCCAGGTAGTTAATGATTCTAAAACTCCTTCAGGACGGGTCCACGTCGGATCATTGCGGGGTGTGGTTATCCATGATGTTATTTACCGTGCCTTGAAACACGCAGGTAAGCCCGTAAAATTCATGTACGGTGTGGATGACTACGATGCACTAGATACCGTTCCCAAATATTTAGACAAGGCAAAATTTAAGCCTTATTTGGGTTTTCCTCTGTGTAATGTACCTTCTCCTGGTGAGGGTGCGAGTGATTATGCTAAATATTTCATTGGCGAATTTTTTGAAATTTTCGAGTATTTAGGAATTAAACCAGAAACTTATTTTTTACGTGATTTATATCGTTCTGGTAAACTTAATTCCCACATTGACACTTTCTTAAAAAATGCTCACTTGGTAAGAGAAGCATATAAAGAAGTGAGTAAAGGCGATCGCCCAAATAACTGGTATCCTTTTCAAGTTATTTGTGAAAATTGCGGGAAAATCGCCACAACTGTAACCACAGATTATAACGGTTCAGAAGTTTTTTACACTTGTAAAGAAGATGCAACTAATTATGTCAAAGGTTGTGGTCATTCTGGTTGGGTTTCTCCTTTTAATGGTAATGGTAAATTACCCTGGAAAGTAGAATGGGTTGCTAAGTGGGATGTTTTAGGTGTAACTATTGAAATGGCAGGAAAAGACCACTCTCAAAAAGGTGGTTCTAGAGATGTTGCTAATGCTATTTCTCGCAAAGTTTTAGATAAACAACCGCCTTTTCATTCACCCTATGAATTTATTCTTGTCAATGGTACAAAAATGAGTTCATCTAAAGGCGTGGGTTCGAGTGCGCGGGAAATTGCGGATTTATTACCACCTGAGTTATTACGGTTTTTAATGTTAAGAACTCAGCCAAAAACTGTAATTAATTTCTCTCCCAACTATGAAACAGTTACTCGGTTATTTAGAGATTACGATACTTTAATTAGTAAGTATCAAGATAATTCTGAATTGACTGAGGAATTAATGTCTTTATTTTATGCCCAATTGGGTGAGGAAATTAAACCTTTCCAACCTTTTGATTACAGTACCTTAATTTCTCTTTTGCAAGTTCCCCGTTTAAATATTCAGGATGAGGTTGTACAAAGAACTGCAAATCCTTTAACTGAATATGATCAATTTATTGTCAATCAAAGAATTAATTCTGCTCAAAAGTGGTTGCAAGACTACGCGGATGAGGAAGAAAAGTTAGTTTTGTATTTGGAACAAGTTCCCGAAAAAGCTAATACTTTAACCCCAGAACAGGTTAGTTATGTACAGAAATTAGCAGAGAATTTAGAGAATGCTGCTAACTGGGAAGCGGAAGCATTGCAAACTGTGATTTTTACAACTACTAAGGAATTACAAATTCCTCCTGCGAATGCTTTTAAAGCTTTATATTTGGCGTTTTTAAATAAAGAACGTGGTCCAAAAGCTGGTGGTTTGTTCTCTTATTTAGAGAAGTCTTTTGTGATTTCTAGGTTGCAAGAAGTTGTGAATTTGAATCAGTCAAAATCTGAAGTTTAATTTCTTGTTCCCTGTCTCTGACAGGGAATACAGTTTATGGTAAAAATTCCATATCCAGAATTTGAGTCATAGTGTAAGGTAAATCTGCTGGAAAGGTATTTTGAGAAATTCCTGTTTCGTTACTTGCTAGTTTTTTGCCTCTGCGGTAACACTCAGCTAATACTTCTTCTAAATAAGGATTAAGACTAGGACTATCTTGCAATAAATCTTCAATGCGGTTGCGTTGTTCTGTTATTGTATTTTGCCAAGATCCACTTCGCAAACTAGGCTGATATTGCCATTTTAGCAACTGCTGTAACAATACCTCCAATCGGCTTTTCAACTCTCGTTTATCTGACCTTCCCAAACTTTCAATCTCCTCAACAACCGCTTCCCAATCTACTCTATCCCATTTTCCAGCGCGGATTAATTCAGCCGTTTGTTGTGTCCATGCTAGAAAATCAGTATCATACAAACGGGTTGCTGTTTTGGGAATAGAAACCATGATGTTTTTCTCCTAGTCTCTTTTAATGTTAGCAGAAGGCAGAGCCTTCTTGATTGCATTCCCAGGTAGAACCTGGGAACGAGGAATGAACGAGGATAAATATTTTTTCCTCTGTGTACTCTGTGTCTCTGCGGTATGCCTGACGGCACGCTACGCAAACTTTCTTAAAAATTGGCGGTAATTTAGCAGTGGAATAGGAGTAAATTCAAATTCCTTGACGAAATTCTCTAATCGCTTCCAAGGGTGAAGATAATAAAATACAACGATTCAATAAAGATAAATCTAACTCTGGTAACAACTCACTATTATTAACTTTCTCATATTCTTGTTCTCGCAAACAATAAACCTCAAGTGTGCCATCTTCCCAAAACCAAACTTCGGGAACTTGCATTAATTTGTATTTCTGTAATTTGATGGGACTACCGCTAGTAATCACTACTTCTATACACAAATCTGGTCTATCTTTATCTGTCCCCAAACAATAAGATAAGTCGGCTTGATAATCAACTATACCAGGAATAATTTGGTTAAAACTTCCACTAGGGAAAAATTCAATTTCTTTTTCTAGAAAATACTGTCCTAGCAACAAACCTATTAAAGAGGTTATAAATTCATGTGCTTTACCTATACCCACAATTTCTAAAACTCCCTCACAATAAAATAAACGCACCCCTGGCACATTTTCAAAACCCTTTTGAATTGCTTGAAATCTTTCCCAACTCACTCCCCGACGATAAAAACGTTGTTCCTCTTCTGGTAAACCAATAGAATTTTCTAAAGCTTGAGTCATAATTTTTTTCACTTTCCCTAGTGACAATTTTAATTATATCAAATTTAGATCCCCCCAACCCCCCTTTTTAAGGGGGGCTAAGATTTATTGATATTACGTTAAAACCAAATTATCTCGATGAATGACTGTTTCTGCACCTGCATAACCTAAAATTCCTTCGATGTCTCTTGAATGACAACCACGAATTTTTAGTAATTCTGCGCTGTTATAATTCACTAATCCTCTGGCAATTTCGTTACCGTTAATATCACATAACTGTACTGCTTCTTGGTTATCAAATTCCCCTTCTACTATTTTAATTCCTGCTGGTAATAAGGATTTTCCCGCTTGAGAAATAGCTGTAATTGCGCCATCATCTAAATATAATTTTCCTGTGGGAACTAAACCATAAGCTATCCAGCGTTTTCTGGCTGATGTTGGTTCTGGTTGGGGTGCAAAGTGTGTTCCTATGGGTTCTCCGGTGATGATTTTTTCAATGTTGTGGGGAAAACGCCCTTGGGTTATTACTGTTCTCACTCCCGCAGCGATCGCAATTCTCGCTGCTGATATTTTTGTTACCATTCCCCCAGTTCCCCACTGTGAACCCTGTCCCCCAGTTTTTATCTGTAATTCTGCCAATTCCTTCATATTACTAATTAAAGAAATGGGTTTAGCATCGGGGACTGTACGGGGATCTGCTGAATATAATCTATCAACGTCTGTCAGTAAAAATAACCAATCTGCCTCAACTAAGCTGGCTACTAAGGCGGAAAGGGTGTCATTATCACCAAATTTTAATTCTTCTATGGCTACGGTATCATTTTCATTGACTATGGGAATTACTCCCAGTCCTAGCAATTCCTGAAAAGTATTATAAACGTTAAGATAGCGGCTACGTTGTACTAAGTCTGCTCTCGTTAATAATACTTGGGCTATTGGTTGTTGTAATGTAGTAAACAAATCGTCATAAATACGCATTAAGCGACCTTGCCCAACTGCTGCTACTGCTTGTTTAAGGGCGATCGCCTTGGGACGTTCTGTTAAACCCAGACGCGCACAACCAACACCTACCGCACCAGAGGACACTAAAATCACATTATGCCCCTGCTGTCTTAAATTACACAGGGTTTCCGTTAAGGTGGCAATGGTGGAAAGTGCTAACTGTCCTGTTTCTGGTTGTGTCAGGCTAGAAGTACCGATTTTAACAACAATTGTTTTAGGCATGGGGCATTAGTCATTTATTTTTCCACTATCAACTATCAACTATCAACACCTAAAAAATTGTACAGCGCCAATCCCTCTATCGTGAAAGCTGACGCTGTACGGATTTAAAGTTATTTGTAATCGGCTAGGGTCTTTATTTGCTTGACCCCATGTTATTAATACCTATAATCTCCGATTTTTTGGAAAATTAAGTATTTCTTTAGTATTTCTTTAGATTTACTTTTTTATTGATTTATCAATCTTTGTTAATTTTTGTGTACTTGGGAGAAATAGAAGCGCCAAGTATTTCTGATACCCAAACTTCAAAGTTGCGAATGGGATGGGAACGGAGAACAGTATCAGCGTGAACAATAGGTTCAACTAAAATCGTAAACATTCCTAAGCGATTACCTGCTATGACATCAGTAAATAGGCGATCGCCTACCATACCTACTTGATGTACAGGTAAATTCATTCCTTGTAATGCGGCTCTAATTTTACGACGTGAGGGTTTAGCCGCACCCAGGTAATAGGGTATATTCAGAGAACGGGCAATACTACCAATTCGGGATTCACTGAGATTATTGCTCACTAACCAAAGAGCCGCATAATCACGCATTTCTGCTACCCATTGTTCTAGTTCCGGGGAAGCGGCGCTGGCAGTAATGGGTACTAGAGTATCATCAACATCCAAAACCAGCCCTTTGAGTCCATATTGTTGGATGATATCTGGCGTGAGTGTCAAAACTGAACCTTCTAAAATCAAATCTGGTTGTAAAATATTGTTCCAAGTCTTCATAATTCGTAATTCATACATGAGGTGACAGGTGACAGGTGCTACGCCACGGTGACAGGTGACTGGGCATTATACAGCAGATTTCATTATTATGAGGTACAAACCCTAATTATGAAACTCTTGTGGGGTGGGCATACTTCGACAAGCTCAGTACAAGTCTTGCCCGCCAATCGTGTACCTCATTACAAAGGAAAGTGCTGTATTTTGGATTATGGATTATGGATGATTTGTCTTAACTTCAATCTAAAATCTAAAATCTAAAATCTAAAATCTAAAATTTCCCTGCCTCCTCAACTCCTGACTCCAGTAATAAAATTCCATTGCCAATCAAAATTAGACTAGCAATGGAAACATTAAATTTCAGTTGTCAATTATTCAACCTGATCAAACAGATGTTCTTCTAAAAGCGGTTGAACTTTACGAAATTCTTCAGGAGAGAGTAATTCCGGCTTACCTGACTTGGTGATGCGGGCAAAAAATAGCAGGGGATCAAGGGGCGTATAAACAGCATACTCCTGATCTTGATGATAGAAACTAGCCAGTAGCTGTAGTTGTTCCGGTTCTAAATCTGTTCCTTCATCTTCGATTTCTAAGGTGAAGATTTCTGATTCTTCTACTGGTGGTAATTCACCCAATACAGTCAAAGCATAAGCAGTATTTTTAATAGTCAGATTTTGCTCAGAAAGAACTGCTTGAGCGGTACTAAAAATCTCATCAATTAAATCGTCATCTTCTACCAAAATGGCTTCTTCTTCCTCACCATCACCTTGCCAAGCAAAAATTTCTATGGGTGAGTCAACAGGTAGAAGTAAAACATATTCTTGTCCATCGACTGACAGGGAATGCTCAACATAACATTCGAGCGATCGCCCTTTTTCGTCAGTCAAAGTGATAGCAGCAGCGTCAGCACGATCATTTTCTTCAGAAAATTCAGATGAATACATAGTCACATTATCTAAACTTATCAATACTCAAATCTATGAAATTCATTTAACTGTTTTATGACAGCCAATGTCAACCAAAAAGCTGAATATACAGTTGAGTAATATTTTTTAGAATATCATGTTCAAAGGTATTAATCATCAACAAATGCTACCGATCTGTTGGAGTTACTGCGTCTAGCATCCAGCCACTGTTGTAAAATTAAAGCTGCGGCTTTCCGGTCAATCAAACCCTTATGACGTGATGGCGAGCGATTTTCTGCAATCAGCATTTGTTCCGCTTGAAAAGAAGTTAATCGCTCATCCACATATTCCACAGGTAGTTGCACAGCTTTAGCCAACCTCTTAGCAAATTTCTGGACTTGTCGAGCTTGAAAACCTAAAGAGCCATCCATTGAATAAGGTAAACCAACTACCATAACTTGTACTTGGCGATCATTCAATATCTGTTGTATTTGCTCCACATCATGTTGAAAGGATCGGCGCTCAATCGTAGTGATACCTGTGGCAATCAAACCAGTACCATCACATCCTGCTAAACCGATGCGTTTGCTACCGACATCCAGCCCCAAAGCGGATATAAAAGATTTTGATTGCGGCTGAAGTATCACTCTAATTATTCTCCTGTTGTGCCTCTGATGATTCAGATTGGCGAGATGTATCCATATTATGAAAATTATGAAATTGTTGACTACCAAAAGCAACAGTTTCTGACTTATTTGCTGCTGTTCGCTCTGAGGTAGGTTGTGGTTTAGGAACCCATGACATACCACCGGGTATGGGTTTACGTGCTGGTTGTAGTCCTTGCAGCACTTCTGTCCACTGAATCCCTTCTAAGGAAACGAATTTGGATTCGCGGATTTTATGCCAAACTGAACGCGACATAATCAAAGTATGTTCAATGCGTTTAGCACCAATTCTTTCTAAATATTCTTCCCGTTCTGGCTGATAATCAGAGGAAGCTAGTTGTAAACCTTTTTGGGGAAAATCCTGAGCAATGCGAGCTAATTGAGACAACAATTCTGGATACAACCAAGTATAAGCCGGGTGAACTGTCAAACTCGCTACATGAGGATTTTCGCTTTTCCGGTCAAGTTGTACCTGAAAATAGCCAATAGCTGCTTTGCGTTGGGGTTCAAACACATAACCACTGACAACTTCGGTTTTTGTCACCCATTGCTTCACTGCATCTGAGAGAACACCAAATAAACTGGTTTTAAAATCATGGGTATGGCGATCAAAAACCTGACGTACCAAAGGCGGCATAGATGCTGTATCTAATTGATATAGCAAGGGTGCATCAGCATTGCTGACTGGTAATAGGTTGGGTAAATCTGGCTCTGTTTGTGCTAATTCTCGCAGTAACTCTGGGCTAATTTCCCAGTAAGTCATTTCTGCCAACCGCTGAAATCCATTTTGTCGATATAGTGCTAGAGCATCAACGTCATTGACATTAATTTCTAGTAGCCAGGTACGAGCTTCTAAAATTGACTCAAAGCAATGCCGTAGCAGTTGTGAACCTACACCCAGCTTGTCAGCAGTACGGTCTAACATTACCCTGTCAATTCGCCAAGTGCTGCGGGTACGGTTAAATGGTGACACTTGAATCATCCCCAGCAGCATCCGTCCTTGCTCTGCTACAAATCCGCAGAAGCGATACTGTAACGGGTTTGGAAACCAACTCAAAAACTTGAGTAACCCAAACCAGTGACGCAGCCATTGCATAGTGAAAAAGCTGCCCTTGGGAGAAAGGTCTGTAAAGGAATCTTGTGTTAGACGTTCAATACCGTCTAGATCCCGATATTGAACAGGACGAATTACGAGGCTGAGATTTCGAGGAAGTAGTGAATTCATTTTGATTCAAGCCGCCATTTAGCCTTTACTAATTGCGATGGGTCAGGTACTGCTGCAATAATAATCTTAACGGCTTTTCACTCTGAAGTTATTGTTCCAAAAGAGTGATTTTATTAACTAAATACCGAAAAAAGAATAAAAAGCAGAAATTGTGATTACACCGTTGGCGTAGACACAATCATATCTGCTTCTATTGTATAAGTTTTTCTGAAAATTCTCTATAATGCTCAGGTTTTATAAACCTTGTCTAGAGGCCAGCTTTTCAAAGTAAGCTTGAGTTTGATGAAGTAGCTGCTGGCGACTATCTTCTTGTGTGTGTTTTAGTGATGGAACCAAGTTGCGAGCTTGGAGTGTCATGTGCAACTGTAGATGTGCCACATATTCACTAATATCTTGGTTTTCTACAACTGCGCCCGTTAATACATTTGATTCCATTGCCACTGTGTTCTCCTTTATCAATGTTGTGCGGTTGTATGACTTGATCACATGATCAAAATATCATACTTGTTTTACTTAGCTGATTGATTTGCAACGAACTGTAATAGTTAGGTATTGGGGACTGGGGAATGGGGAATGGGGACTGGGGACAGAAGGAAGTTTACCAATTACCAATTACCAATTACCAATTACCAATTACCAATTACCAATTACCAATTACCAATTACCAATTACCAATTACCATTTCTCTACCCAATAGATAATTTCTGAGGCTGAACTATCAATAGCGACTCCATAGCTATGACCATGATTCCATTTAAACCCTGGTTTACCTTGGTCTTGTGCCTTGAATACCAAGATTTGATATGTACTGGGAAAGGCTAAATTATCAGATTTACCAGTATAAAAAAATGTTGTGGGTACACCCTGTTTTTGTTTGATATGGTCGTTTGTATCACCCCCCCAATATTTATGCCCTGCAATTTTACTGTAGTGGGAAAGTGATTTTTGAATTTGTTCAGGAGGTCGTTTTAAACGGATTTGAAAAAAATTACTTCCTTGCTTCCAGCCTGGAGAGTAAGCCAGGGAAATGAACTGATCACTACGAGTAATTTCTATGGGGAAATGTTTGATTTGGTTAATATCAGACCATTTGTGATTGCGAATTTCTGAATAGCGTGATACATCAGTAATTATCTGTGCTGTTGCCGTATTGTTGACAGTTTTTGTGAAGAGAAAACTTCCCGCAATTACACTATAACTACCCACAGATAATAAACCTATTGTAGCGATTTTGACTAATAAAGATTGCTGCATTTAGTTGAGTGAATTTAGCTGGTAGATTAATATCCCAACTCATCAAACAACCGTCATGATAATTTTTAATCTATCATCAGAAATATTAATTTTCAGCAGTCAGAAGTCAGGAGTTATTAGTCATTTAGGACTCCTATTTAAAATGGGTAATGGGGACTGGGGACTGGGTAATAGGTAAAAACTAAATTCTTCCTATTCCCTATCCCTTTTTAAAATGAACCAACAATTATTCCTACTAAAATCAAAAATCCAATCCAGACATTTTGACGGAACATTTCTCCATAAGCAGGGTTAGGTAGTTCGGGGTTTCTCAAACGGATAAATTGCCAAACCCAACCACCAGATGCAATGATTAAGCTGATCCAGAAAAATCCATTCAGGTTAACCAAGAAACCCTCTCCAGCTAAGAGAATGATCGTACCAGCGAAGAAAATACCGATAGCTGTAGGGGCGTATTTACCAAAAAAGAGGGCGCTGGAATTAACACCAATGCGCTGATCATCTTGGCGATCGCTCATGGCATAAATGGTATCAAATCCCAATGTCCAAAGCACAGTTGCACCCCAAAGTAACCAAGTAGGTGCAGAAATGTTTTGTGTAACTGCACTCCAACTAATCAAAACTGCAAAACCCCAAGCGATAGAAAGCACTAACTGAGGTACAGGAAATACTCGTTTTGCACCAGGATAAAGTAAAATTACGGGTACTGCTGCTACAGACAACCAGAAGCTTAAAGGGTTAAGATAGAAAGCGAGAACTGCGGCACAAGCCAGGGCAACTATCCCTACAGCTATACCCACTTTGATGGATAGGGCGCGGGAAGCCAAAGGGCGATCGCGTGTTCTCTCGACTTGCGGATCTATGTCTCTATCCCATAAATCATTGACTACACAACCTGCGGCGCTTGTGGCCAGAGTACCTAATATAATTACTCCTACCAGGGGTAAAGGTGGTTTACCAGCAGCTGCCAAAAACACAGCCCATAATGCAGGAATCATCAAAATTAACCTACCTTCTGGTTTATGCCACCGTAACAGCCGAATAATGACCAGCCATAATGGTTCTTGGTTGCTTTCTGGTGTTGTTAGCATATTCGCTCAATTTACATATCTTCACATCTATAGAATATCGTTATTTGATAACTGTAAATACAGGGAGCATCCAAATTTGGGCAAAATACAGCACTGATGTCAAAACATGATTTAATCCTCTTTATTTTGCATCCCTGCGATTTATTTTTTGATGATCCTGACACATCAACAAAGGTTACAGCTTGGGATACAAATTCATTACTTTCATCCTGACTCTTGAGGGCAACCACAGGGGGTTGCCCCTACGACTCCTGACTCCTGCTGTATTGTCAGTAACAAGTATTTAGTGCGGATTAAATCGGCACACCAGCTTTGACCATCCATTGTTAAGAGAGAGAGAAACATTAAATGGTGAATGTAGTTTCTGCTAACTGGGAGAGTATGGCAACTCCACCAGTTAAGCAAAATCGGATGATTGCGGCCATTGATATCGGCACTAATTCTTTGCACATGGTAATAGTCAGGATTGAACCGACACTACCAGCTTTTACAATGATTGCCAAAGAAAAAGAAACAGTGAGATTAGGCGATCGCAATTTAGAAACGGGAGAATTAAAACCAGAAGTGATCAAAAAAGCGATCGCTTGTTTAGGACGTTTCCAAGCACTAGCCAAAAGTCTCGAAGCAGAAAGCATTATTGCAGTTGCTACTAGCGCCGTCCGTGAAGCACCTAATGGTAGAGAATTTCTACACCAAGTAGAAACCGAATTAGGTTTAAGTGTAGACTTAATTTCTGGTCAGGAAGAAGCGCGACGCATTTATTTAGGTGTGCTTTCTGGCATGAAATTTAATCACCAACCACATATAATTATTGATATTGGTGGTGGTTCTACAGAACTAATTTTAGGCGACTCGGAAGAACCCCGCAGTCTCACCAGTACAAAAGTTGGTGCAGTGCGACTCACTGGGGAGTTTATCACCACTGATCCTATCAGTGATACTGAGTTTCAATATTTACAAGCATACGCACGGGGAATGTTAGAACGTTCTGTAGAAGACGTACTTTCTAAACTCCAACCTGGTGAAATTCCCAAGTTAGTAGGAACATCCGGCACAATTGAAACTATAGCCATAATTAATGCTAGGGAAAAGATGGGTGTAATACCTTCTACCCTCAACGGTTATCAATTTAACCTGCAAGATTTGCGGACTTGGGTAACGCGCTTGCGACGCATGAATAGCGTAGAACGGGCAGCCATTTCAGGAATGCCAGAAAGACGGTCAGAAGTAATACTTGCTGGGGCAGTAATATTACAGGAAGCCATGACGCTGTTGGGTGTAGACTCAGTGACACTGTGTGAACGTTCCCTGCGGGAAGGTGTGATAGTAGATTGGATGCTGACACATGGTTTAATAGCAGATAAACTGCGCTATCAAGGTTCAGTTCGAGAACGCAATGTTCTGAAAATTGCCAAAAAATACCAAGTTAACCTAGAACATAGCGATCGCGTTGCTAAATTTGCATTGAGTTTATTTGATCAAACTCAGGGAAAACTACATCCTTGGGGTAAAGACGAAAGACAATTACTTTGGGCTGCTGCAATTTTACACAATTGTGGTCACTACATCAGCCATTCTGCACACCACAAACATTCATACTACCTAATTAGAAATGGTGAATTACTGGGTTATAACGAAACCGAGATAGAAATTATTGCTAATTTAGCCCGTTATCACCGCAAATCACCACCCAAGAAAAAGCACGAAAATTACCGGAATTTATTGCATAAAGAACATAAACAAATGATATGTCAACTGAGTGCAATTTTAAGATTAGCAGTGGCTTTGGATAGAAGACAAATTGGCGCAGTATCTCATGTACAGTGTGAATATTTGCCTCATACAAATGAATTGAAAATGTTAATATTTCCCTCTGACTTAGATGATGATTGTGCTTTAGAATTGTGGAGTTTAGATTACAAAAAAGGAGTTTTTGAACAAGAATTTAGTGTAAAATTAGTAGCAAATTTAGTCAATACTAATGTTAAGTTTCCTTAGTTTTTAGGGAACACGGAATAAGGAACAGGGGGAGATGAGGAAATGGGGAGAAATATTTGCCTTATGCCTCCTGACTCCTGACTCCTGACTCCTATTCCTAACTAGCAACTTAGGTTATTAATTATGAAATATCAATTCTCTCGCATGAATGCGGTACAATCACCAATTATTCCCGTAGTTGGGGAATTAATCAAAAATTCTCCCGGTACAATTTCTTTAGGACAGGGTGTAGTTTACTATAGTCCACCACCAGAAGCAATAGGACTATTACCAAAATTCCTCAACGATGCCACAAATAATCTTTACAAAGCAGTTACAGGAATACCCGAATTAATTACAGCATTAACAACAAAATTATCAACATTTAACGGCATTGAAATTAACAATCAAAATTGTATTGTTGTCACAGCCGGTAGTAATATGGGCTTTATGAATGCTATTTTAGCCATAACTTCCCCAGGTGACGAAATTATATTAAACACTCCCTATTATTTCAATCATGAAATGGCAATTACAATGGCGGGTTGTCATCCAATTTTAGTAGCAACAGACAAAAATTATCAATTAATTCCTGAAAATATAGCCAAAGCTATTACACCAAAAACCCGCGCCATTGTCACAATTTCGCCGAATAATCCCACAGGTGTAATATATTCAGAAGCAGCATTAAAACAAGTTAATCAAATTTGTCGGGAACGGGGTATTTATCATATTAGTGATGAAGCCTATGAATATTTTACCTATGAGGGAATAAAACATATTTCCCCTGGTGCATTTGCGGGAAGTAATGAATATACAATTTCCCTTTATAGCCTTTCCAAAGCTTATGGTTTTGCAAGTTGGCGTATTGGCTATATGGTAATTCCCCAACATCTATTAAATGCAGTCAAAAAAGTCCAAGATACAATTTTAATTTGTCCTCCCGTCGTTTCCCAGTATGCAGCATTAGGGGCATTACAAGCAAAAGAAGATTATTTAAAAGATCATATTCAAACAATTGCCCAAACACGGGAAATAGTAATTAATGCACTTAATGAATTACAAGGTTTATGTACCATCACACCTGCAAATGGGGCTTTCTACTTTTTCTTAAAAGTACATACTCAAATAGATGCTTTGGAATTAGTAAAAAGATTAATTCAAGAACATAAAGTAGCAGTCATCCCAGGTACAACCTTCGGGATAGAAGACGGTTGTTATTTGCGAGTTGCCTATGGTGCATTAAAACAAGAAACAGCAAAAGCAGGAATAGAAAGATTAGTCAAAGGATTACAAATTATCTTATCTGGGACTTACGCAAGATTGGAATAAAAACCTGATTCTTACGTAGGGGTAATTCATGAATTACCCCTACTTTCGTTGTGTTTTGCGTAAGTCCTGTTATCATAACCACAGATGGATGAAGATGCACATCCATATCATCTGCGTTTTAATATATAAAGTTACCAACTCAAGCCATGCCAATTATTAACAAAACACTAGAAATTACCACTCAACCGGGAATAAATATTCATAATATTACCCCACAAATTCAAGAATTTATTGATTCAACAAACATCAAAAATGGTCAAGTATTAGTATTTTCTCGACATACAACAACAGCTTTAGCTATTAATGAAAATGAAGTGAGACTTTTAGAAGATGTCAAGGTTTTTTTACAAAAATTAGCCCCAGAAACTGATAAATATTTACATAACGACTTGCATTTAAGAGATGTTCCCGAAGACGAACCAATAAACGCCCATTCGCACTTAATGGCAATGATGTTAACCACCAGTGAAGTAATTCCTATTGTTGAGGGTAAATTAGCATTAGGAATATGGCAATCTGTATTATTTTTTGAATTAGATGGGGCGCGAAAAAGAACAGTATTTTTACAAATTTCTGGGGAATAGGTGACTGGTGACTGGTGACTGGGTAATCAATTTTATTTTTCCCAATTACCAATTACCAATTACCAATTACCAATTACCAATTACCAATTACCAATTACCTAAATCAAACTCTACAAATTCTGGTAAACCTGGATAAATCATATTTTTATCTAATGCAGATAAAATTTGATTATTAGCATTAGTAGAATTTAAACAACGACAAACTAATTCAGCAACATCAGCACGGTGAATACTACCAACAATTCGGGGTTCTGCGGTTAAAATACCATTACCTGTAGCTGGTTCTGATTTTAAACCACCGGGCCGAATAATTGTATAGTTGAGTCCGCTATTTATCAGGTGTTGTTCTGCTTTTTCCTTTTCAATTAATACTGGTTTGAGTGCTTCTAAAGCTTGAGGAGGAAGCGCACCTACACTATCACCACAACCAATAGATGTAACTAAAATAAACTTTTGTACTTTAGCTTTGACTGCGGCATCAATTAAATTTTTATTACCAATAAAATCTGGTTTGACACCATCTGTAGGTAAACCACCAAGGGTACTAATTACAGCTTGGATAGGTTCATTTCCCAAAATTGCTTTTTCTACATCATCCACTTTTAAAGCATCTCCTAATACTGGATGAACACCAATAGCTTCTAATTCCTTAGCGACTACTTCTGTTCTCAAGAGTGCTTTTACCTTCATATTGTGTGCTGTCAAATATTTGGCGATTTCTTGACCAACACCACGACTAGCTCCAGCGACAAAAATGTAAGATGTAGTTGACATAGTGATTTTCTCAGATAGATGTTTTGGTTACACAAATAATTAATATATCCTGGTTTGCTCAATTTGGTAAATTCCTGCTATAAGATTGTATTAGGAGCATCATAATTTTGCAAAAAGAAAAAATTATCATCTGCAAAATCTCTTTATTCTTCTTCCTTCGCGCTCTTCGCGTCTATCCCTACGGGACGCTTCGCGAACGTGGTTAATTTCTGTCAAGGTTTGGGTCATCGGATAAAAACAAACTTAAACATTTGGGACGCTACCATTGTATCAGCCAAGATTTTGATTTATTGACATAAACCTTCTAAGTGACTATAAATGTTGCTCTAGAAACAGTAAGATGTTTTCAGAGTTAGTTAGAATTTATGGAAATCATTTAAAGTTGTTTGTATCTCATTTTCTGAAAATCTGCTGTAAATATCAGTTCCTATTTTTCAGATTGTTAAATTTCCTTAATCTTTATTTAACTAAAGATTATAAAAACGGTTAAATTTCTTGGTATAAGTTACATTAAGTATGCAATAGTGTGTCACTATCATGCAGATGGATTGGATTAGTTTACTCAAAGCGCAACAAACGGACTTCCTGCAAAGGGTGAAAAAACCCAAGACTATTGATCTATCTCTCTTGGAAGGTCAAGTCAAAGGTTGTCACAGTGAAATTATGGTATTTTGGGGCGATTCTTTGGCAAAAATTCTGGAATGTTCCCGTAAACAAGCGGAAATTCTCGCCAAAAATCCACCACCCATGCCTCCAGAATATCCTGAACCACCAGATTGGACAATTCCTTTTCCTAAATTTTTCCAAAGTCAAGCGGAAGATTTTCTTGTGCGTGAACAAATTGTAGATCAGGTAATCATAGAACGCTTGGGGAAATTAGTGAAAAAAGTACCACAAGACACTTTAGAAAATATGGTTTTGGATGATGAGGGAAATTTGCGCGGTGAAAGTAAGTTTACTTATATTTTAAGTAATAATTCCCAAATCAGTGTACAAGTTCATGTAGCGGATGGAGAAAGTTTTAACGGCATTAAAAAAGATAAAATTCGCTGGACGGTAACACAGGAAGATGTGAGAAACCATCAAGTATTAATTTTCTTGTGTTTGTTTTATCCGGGACATACAAAGTTAGGATATCAGAAGCAAACAGTGATCACTGGTTTTTTACCTACAAATCAACTGCATTTTTATGAACCAAAATTGTATTTACATCCGAGTAGTTTATTGTATGCTGGTGGTTTAAATTGGTATTTGGAATCTCTCAATGGCAATCAATATGGTAATAAATATGATTCATCCATCAACGATCATAAAATGATGGTAGAAGTGATTCAGACTTTGCCTTCAGAACATCCACAAAAGCATATTATTGGTGATTGGGAATGTTGGCAAACATTAAAAGGACACACGCGAGGAATTAACTGTTTAGCCTATTCTATTAAAGCTTTGACAGTGGAAGATTTGGGTGGTCATAATGTGAAAACTATCCCAATTTTAGCTAGTGGTAGTCGTGGAGAAACAAAGTTATGGGATTTATCTAAAGGTGAATTAATTGAAACTTTAGCAGAATATCCTTGGTCTGTTTCTGGTGTGGTAGATGAAGTTAATTCTTTAGCTTTTAGTACCGATGGACAAACTTTAGTCAGTGTAGGTGCTGATTCTACTATTAAAATTTGGCATACTGGGGCGTTAGATTTAATTGATATTCTCCATAAACATCAAGGTAGTGTGCGTTGTGTGGCGTTTATGCCTGATGGAAAAAGTTTAGCAACTGGTGGAGATGATAGAAAAATCTTGTTTTGGAATTTGCGCGATCGCCAAGTTGAAAATACTTTATGTTTAGATGATACTGCCGCCCATTCAATGGTATTAAGTGAAGATGGTAAAATTTTGGTAACGGGTAGTTATCGCAAAATCAAAGTTTGGCGGTTAACATCTTCATTTAACAATAGAAATCAGCAAGAAATTAAACCTGTACATACTTTAATTGGTCATTCTCACATTGTTAATTCTTTGGCTATGAGTGCTAATGGTAAATATTTAATTAGTGGTAGTCAAGATAAAACTGTGAGAGTTTGGAATTTAGTTACTGGGGAATTAATGCACACTCTTAAAAGTCATCGGGAAGGAGTTTATACAGTTACTTTGAGTCCTAATGAACAAATTATTGCTAGTGGTAGTGCGGATAAAACTATTAAATTATGGCATTTAGAAACCGGAGAATTATTAGGAACTTTTTCCGGTCATGGTGACACAGTGACAGCTTTGACTTTTACTGCTTCTGGTGAAATGTTGGTTAGTGGAAGTTTAGATAAAACTATTAAAATTTGGCAACGTAGTGAAAATTAATTGGTAATTGGTAATTGGTAATTGGTGATGACGTTTATGTTATCAATGATATAATGAAGATTATCTTTCATTAATAACTATGACTATAGCCAGAGAACGCCAAATTACTCTAGATCAGTTTCTTAAATTACCAGAAACTAAACCAGCATCAGAATTTATTAACGGGGAAATTATACAAAAACCAATGCCACAGGGTGAACATAGCTTACTTCAGGCTAAATTAATTGAAGTTATTAATGCCAAAGCTGGAACTCAAAAAATTGCCTATGCTTTCCCAGAACTGCGCTGTACTTTTGGTGGTGATACTATTGTACCGGATGTAGCTGTATTTCGTTGGGATAGAATACCCAAAACCGCATCAGGGAAAATTAGCAACCGTTTTGAAATTCATCCTGACTGGGTAATAGAAATACTTTCTCCTGAACAACAACAAAAAAAGGTATTAACTAAATTATTACATTGTTCCCGCAATGGTACAGAATTAGGATGGTTAATGAACCCAGAAGAAGAAAGTGTTTTAGCTGTGTTTCCTGGGCAAAAAATTGATTTATATGACGGTGATGATAAGTTACAAATAATTGAAGGTATTAATTTAGAATTGACGGTAAAAGAAGTTTTTAGTTGGTTGAGTTTTAGTTAATTATCAATAAATATTAAGGAATTAGGATTTCTAGGATATTCCTTGACATACTATCAATAGTGGTACTATAATTTTTCTATAGCACAAATTGAAAAACTTTTAGCCGAAATTAAAAATAATCCTGAAGATGTCAAATTTACTGATTTAGTAAAACTTTGTAATCATTATTTCGGAGAACCTAGACAGCAAGGAACAAGTCATTGTGTCTATAAAACACCTTGGTTTGGAGATCCAAGAGTTAACATTCAAGAAAAGAATGGAAAAGCAAAATTTTATCAAGTCAAACAGGTTTTAGCAGCCATTGAAAAAATTGAGGGAATAGAAAATGGTTAACTACGACCACTACACATATAAAATTACCTGGTCAAGTGAAGATCAAGAATTTGTAGGATTATGTGCTGAATTTCCTAGCTTATCTTATCTTCATGAAAATCGTAATTTGGCTTTAGAAGGGATTACGAATTTGGTCAAAGATATAGTATTAGATATGGAAGCTAATGGTGAAGAAATTCCCGAACCTATTGCATAAAAAACCTACAGTGGTAAATTTCAAGTTCGTATTACTCCAGAACTTCATCGTAAACTAGCGATAGAAGCAGCAGAAGAAAATGTAAGTTTGAATCGTTATGTAAGTTATAAACTCGGATCTTGAAACTGTCTAAATTCCAATTAATTAAAACCCAAAAATAAAAATCCTGTTTTTATCCTGTAAATCCTAAAAGAAATGCTGAAATCTGGCTATATACGAATAGACAACGACCCCATCACTGGAGCCGTTACCTACCACTTTTACGAATTGTAGCACCAAAAGGCACTCACACAACACCAATTATCAATTGTCAATTCTCAATTGATAATTAATTTCTACCTAGCCATTTTTGACCGTTTAAACGGTAAACTAGGCGAGATACCAATAAATCAAGGGTAATTTTGCGTTCATCTATTAAGAAAGATTCCAAGGTACTGGGTTTTTTACCTTCGTTACAGGAAAAACCCTTTTTACCTTGAATGTCTGCATCGGGGAAATAGACGTTAAACTGTTTTTGTCCGTTTTGCCAAGAACCAATAATTTGCCAGCATTCTTCCGCTGAGTCAAAGCCAATAATAGGATACTTCTGCTTGGCAAAACTTAGCTGTGCATCAGGTACTCCTTCATTTGCGATCGCCTTTTGCAAAGCTGGTAAATAATGTTGCTGCATAAACTCTTCAAACGGTTTATCTTCTACCGCAGGAGGTTTTTCTTTTTTGGCCGCAGGTTTAGCAGCAGCGGGTTTTTCGGTTTCTGCTTGATTTTTATTGGTTTCTTCTGCCATTGCTCAGGTCAATCCTTTATCTAACTGTGCTATAGTCAGTCATTCCTATTTTTACATATCATGTTGTTGGGGTTGGTGATTGGGGAAGAAGTGATTGGGAATCCAAAGGATAAATTATGCAATTAAGTATTTTAAACAACTCTTTGCAAATAGAATTTACTTTCACAGAAAAACTTATAGCGGTTCGCTTTCATAAACTTTGGCAAATACCCCTAAATCATATTATCTCTGTCACGACAAACATACCACCAAAAACACTGAAAGATTTACGCGCCCCTGGTACTTTTGTACCGGGATTAATTAAAGCCGGAACTTATTATACAGACAGAGGTAAGGAATTTTGGTATGTGACAAGAAAAAATAATTTTGGGCAGGTTTTAAACATTGATTTAATTAATGAAACCTATCAGAAAATAGTTTTAAATAATATCGAACATCATCAAGAATGGCAACAACAACTAACTCAACGCAAATGAATATATAGCAGGAGTCAGGAGTCAGGAGTCAGGAGGAGGTTTGAAAATTTCTTTGAGTAATATCATGTCTGCCCAATCACTTACGATATAGCTGTTTCATTATCGTATTGCCTTTTCCAAATTACCAATTACCAGCCTCAACAGATATAATAAGTGTTCAACCAGATATGATATAAGATAACAAACAATAATTTGTGAGGAGCTAAAAATGGGTAGGAAATATGATGTTTATGGTGTGGGTAATGCCTTGGTAGATATAGAATATGAAGTATCTCCAGAGTTGCTAGAAAAGCTCAACATTGATAAAGGTGTAATGACACTACTAGATGAAGATAGTCAAAATCTTATGTTAGAAAATCTCAAACATCTTCATTGTCATAAAAGTTGTGGAGGTTCAGCAGCAAACACAATAGTGGCTATTAGTCAACTAGGAGGAAAAACTTTTTATTCCTGTAAAGTTGCTAATGATGAATTTGGAGAGTTTTACATTCAAGATTTACTGAATTGTCAGGTAGATACTAACTTAAAAAATGCTGATTTGCAATCAGGAATTACAGGTAAATGTTTAGTATTAGTTACTCCTGATGCTGATCGTACCATGAATACATTTTTGGGAATTACAGGAGAATTTTCGAGTCAAGAATTAGTTCCAGAGGCGATCGCAGATTCAGAATATTTATATATCGAAGGTTATTTAGTCACATCTCCCACTGGTAAAGCAGCAGCTATTCAAGCTAGAGATATCGCTAAAAATGCCGGAGTTAAAACCACCATGTCCCTATCTGATTACAACATGGTAAAATTTTTCAAAGATGGTTTATTAGATATCATCGGACCTGGTTTAGACTTTATTTTTGCTAACGAAAGTGAAGCGTTAGGTTTAGCAGAAACAGAAGATTTTCAGGTAGCTGTAGATAAACTGAAAATTCTCAGCCAGAAATTTGCTATTACTCGTGGTCCCAAAGGTTCTGTAGTATTTGATGGGGAAAAATTAATTGAAATCTCTGCACCTCAAGTTCATGCTGTGGATACAGTGGGTGCTGGTGATATGTATGCAGGAGCTTTTCTTTATGGTATTACCCACGGAATGAGTTATGAAGCAGCAGGAAAATTAGCATCTACCGCAGCTTCTCAAGTAGTCACAACCTACGGACCAAGATTAAAAAGTGAGGATTTAAAGGCACTATTGACAGCTTAGTATTTTGCTGCAAAATTAATCTTGGTTTTTTTGATTAATTAACCTTTTTTTGTACTTGTAGGGTGTGTCAGAATTTCATATCTGACGCACCTTTATTTTCTTCGTGTTGTTGAGATTTTTTGGGATTTATTAACCGCAAAGTTCGCAAAGTACACAAAGGAAGATAATCAGTTATTTTGTGGCGGAAAATTATCAGTCAGTAGCTTAACCACCTGCAACAGCAGGAACTATACTCACTTCATCACCATCTTTGAGAGGTGTTGCTGTATTATCTAAAAAGCGGATATCTTCGCTGTTGACATAAAAATTCAAAAATCTGCGGGGTTTGCCTGCTTCATCACATATTACTGATTTAATACCAGGACAAGCTTCTTCTAAAGAGTCAATTAATTCAGCAATAGTGCTACCGCTACAGGCAAGAGTAGCTTGGTTATTTGTATGTTTTTGCAGAGCAGTGGGAACTAAAACTGTTACGGCCATAGTTTCAAAGTTTATTTTTTAGTTTTCAAGTGAGAGTTACAAGGAGTTCAGCATTTGCTAAACCCCTAAAGATCAGTGGTTAATTCTAATTTACCAATCACATCGACTAAACCAGAACTTGTTGCCATTCTAGGCGATCAAGTGTACGGGATCTTTCTAACGCCCGTTCAAAACTATCAAGTTTGGCATCAATAGTCAAAGGTTCACCAACATAACCTTGTACCGCTTCTTGGGTTTTCAAACCGTTGCCAGTGATGTACACAACTGTAGTTTCATCTGGATCAATTTTACCAGCTTCTACTAATTTTTTCAGCACGGCGATGGTTGTACCACCTGCGGTTTCGGTGAAGATACCTTCGGTTTCTGCTAACAGTTTGATACCTTCGATAATTTCTGCATCATTAACTGATTCAATATTACCGCCTGTTTTTTGGGCGATTTCTACAGCATACACCCCATCAGCCGGGTTGCCAATGGCAATAGATTTAGCAATTGTATTCGGTTTTACTGGTTGGATAAAGTCGCGTCCTTCTTTGAAGGCTGTAGCAATGGGAGAACAACCTTCTGCTTGTGCGCCACTAAAGCGAACTTTTTTACCTTCGACTAAACCAACTTCAGTAAATTCTTGGAAACCTTTGTAAATCTTGGTGAACAATGAACCAGAAGCTAAAGGTGCAACTATATGATCTGGTAGTTCCCAGCCTAGTTGTTCTGCAACTTCAAAACCTAATGTTTTAGAACCTTCGGAATAATAAGGACGAAGATTAATATTGACAAATCCCCAACCATGTGTATTAGCAACTTCTGAGCAAAGGCGGTTTACTTGATCGTAGTTGCCTTTGACTGCCATTAAGGTGGGGCTGTAAATTAAACTACCTAAGACTTTACCAGCTTCTAAGTCAGAAGGAATGAATACACAGCAATCTAAACCAGCATGGGCAGCGATCGCAGCGGTAGAATTTGCCAAGTTGCCGGTACTAGCACAGGAAACAGTAGTAAAACCTAATTCTCTTGCTCTGCTCAGTGCTACAGACACCACCCGATCCTTAAAGCTCAGGGTGGGCATATTTACGGCATCATTTTTAATATAAAGTTTATTTAGACCCAGGCGACGGGCAAGACGATGAGAACGCAATAAGGGAGTCATCCCTGTTCCCACATCTATATAGTTGTCGGTAGCAACGGGTAAAAACTGACGATAACGCCAAATGGAATTAGGACCAGCTTCAATAGTTTCTCGACTAACAGACTGACGCAAAACATCATAGTCATATTTAACTTCCAATGGACCGAAACACAACTCACAAACATGAGTAGCTTGGAGTTCGTATTCTGCACCACATTCTTTACACTTGAGTGCTTTCAATATGGAAGTGTTGGCTTTGTTTAAGTTTGCGATGGCCTGAGTCATAAACTAGCTTTCCCCGTATATGCTTCAACTTTGAAAACGATAGTAACACGAGCCAAAATACTCGTCAAACATACCCGACAAAAATAGTCGGATATTAGGTTACAGGTGACAGTAAGTAGGGAGTAGGAATGGATCAATCTAAAATCCAAAATCCAAAATCTAAAATTATCCTCCACTAACGGGGGGGATGAGTACGACTTCATCACTATCTTTGAGAGGGGTGTCTGGTGCAACAAAGATTAAATTGATGCCATAGCGAGTAACATCACGCCATTGGTTCAGTTCTGGGTGTTCTGATATGAGGCGATCGCATACAGCTTTTACTGGTGTACCATGAGGAAATTCCAGCACCAATTCCGAAAGTCCATAAGCTTCTTGATAAGCAGCGAACAATTTAACGGTTACAGAAATTACAGATTCAGAAATTACAGATTCAGAAATTACAGATTCAGACATACAATAATTGTTCTCAAATTTTTTTCACGCCCTGGTTAATTGAATTATTACAAGAAATAGAATGCAAGCCGAATTTAACTTTTTTCAGCACTGGTATCCTCTTGCACCAATTGAAGACCTTGATCCACAACGTCCCACCCCGGTAACATTGTTAGGAATACGTTTAGTGATCTGGAAACCTAGATCATCTGCAAATTACCGGGTATTTTTAGATCAATGTCCTCACCGTTTAGCACCTTTAAGCGAAGGTCGTATTGATGACAAAACAGGTAATTTAATGTGTAGTTATCATGGTTGGCAATTTGATGATCAAGGTATCTGTACTCACATTCCCCAAGCGGAAAATCCCGAAATTGTCACCAAAAATCAAGAAAATTTCTGTGTCCTTTCTTTACCAGTACGTCAGGAAAATGACTTACTTTGGGTGTGGCCAGATGCAAAAACCCCGGAACTAGCAGCAAAGACACCTTTACCTTTATCACCACAAATAGACGCTAGTAAAGGATTTGTTTGGACTTCTATAGTCCGTGATTTAGAGTATGATTGGCAGACATTAGTAGAAAATGTAGCTGATCCTAGTCATGTTCCTTTTGCTCATCATGGAGTACAAGGTAATCGAGACAAAGCACAACCCATACCTATGAATATAATTAAATCAACAATTGATTTAATTGAAGTTTCTATTCCCAGAGGTTTACCAACAACAATCACTTTTGAACCACCTTGTCGTTTAGAATATGCGATTAGTCTAGGTCAGACAGAAAAGAAATTAGGACTGATAGTTTATTGTGTACCTGTATCTCCAGGAAAATCGAGAATTGTTGGTCAATTTAGTCGTAATTTTGCGAAAACATTTCATTATTTAACACCCCGTTGGTGGGATCATATTACTAATAGAAATGTTGTGTTAGATGGTGATATGATTTTGTTAAATCAGCAAGAATATTTATTGCAACAAAAACAATCTAGTGAAAGTTGGAAAAAAGCCTATAAACTACCTACCAGTGCAGATAGGTTAGTAATTGAATTTAGGACTTGGTTTGATAAATATTGTCAAGGTAAACTACCTTGGGAAGAGGTAGGAATTAAGGATACAGAAAGTAAAATCAATGATAATCGTTTGGTGATGTTGGATCGTTATCAACAACATACTCAACATTGTAGCAGTTGTAGAACCACAGTTAAAAATTTAGAACGTTTACAAATAGGACTTTTAGCTTATTTTGTCATAGTTGTATCTGGGGTGGCAATTCTTCCTGATGCTTTCCGTCTAAAAGTGGGTTTACCATTAATAATTACAGCACTTTTAGGAATGGGAATTTACGCCTGGTTGAAACTTTGGCTGATTCCTAAATTCTACTTTGTAGATTATATTCATGCTGATAAATAATTCAAAACTCCTGACTCCTGACTCCTGACTCCTGACTCCTGCTATAAATTAAAACTTAATCCCTAACCGTTCAAAATCGCGCTGGACTTCGTTAAACAGAGCTTTATTGTGGGGGTCTGTCTTAATAGCTTTTTTCAGATAAATTCTGGCTTTTGGTAGTTGTTTTTGGGCAATTAACGCCCGTCCCCAGATTTGATAAGATATAGCTTGCCATTGTTTTACTTCTATATCCGCTGGTAGTCTAGCAGCTAAAGCTTCAACCAGAGCGATCGCTTGGGGAAAACGTTTTTCTTGTAAAAACCGCTGCAACTGTTCATATGTCTTCCACTTTAACCGGTGTTCTATATCCTCTACCGTCGGTGGATGTGGCATCACCGTTGTTGTTGATACTGACGGTTGGGATGCTACCTGGGTAGAACTATCCTCAAACACTGATGAAGGGGATGAAGGGGATGAAGGGGATGAACTATGTGATTTTATGGCTATTTCCTCAGGTGGTACTACCGTTTGCAGGAGTTTGTAAGCCTCCGTCAAGGCAATAAATTTTTCTTTACACTTTTCATCATCTGGGTTGAGATCGGGATGATATTGCTGTACCAGTCGGCGGTAGGACGCTTTAATGTCAGCAAAAGAGGCTCCTGACCTTAACCCCAATAAACGGTAGCAATCTCCGATATCCATGTTGCTTTACTCCGATTCAAAATTCAAAATCAAAAATTCAAAGTTAAGATGCTTTTGAATTTTTAACCTTGAATTTTGAATATATTTTGCGCTGTTTAGATGCGTTCTTCAATCACACGGTCAATTAAACCATATTCCTTGGCTTCTTGAGCAGACATGAAGAAATCCCGATCCATGTCTTTTTCAATTTTAGACAAAGCTTGACCAGTGTTATTAGCATAAATCTGATTCAACTGGCTACGAATTCGCAGAATCTCTCTAGCTTCAATTTCAATATCAGAAGCTTGTCCGCGAGTACCGCCGGAAGGTTGGTGAATCATGATCCGGGAGTGAGGTAAAGCTAAACGTTTACCTTTAGTACCAGCTGCTAACAGGAAAGATCCCATGGAAGCTGCTAAACCCACGCAAATAGTGACAACATCAGATTTGATGTGTTGCATAGTGTCATAAATTGCCAAACCAGATGTCACCATTCCACCGGGGGAATTGATGTACAAATAAATATCTTTACCCGGATCATCAGAATCCAAATAAAGCATAACGGCAATAATTTGGTTAGCAATTTCATCATCTACATCTCTGCCCAGGAAAATAATTCTTTCCCGGTAGAGACGGTCATAAATGCTAATCCAATCTGTATATTGTCCTCCGGGCATCCGGTAAGGAACTTTTGGCACGCCTATAGGCATTTTTACGACTCCAATTTTAATTTATTTAGGGAATAGGGAACAGGGAACAGGGTTACAGTAGAAGAAAGGAAAATACATTTTTGCCTTCTTACTGTCACCTGTCACCTGTCACCTGTCACCTTCTTAAAGTACACTTGCAGGAAGTGGAGGGTTGGCGAGTTCTTCTTTTTCAAACACGCGGTCTATTAAACCGTACTCCTTGGCTTGGTAAGGAGTCATGTACAATAGACGATCCATGTCTTTGGTGATTTTTTCTGGTGCTTGTCCTGTGGTGCATGACAGAATATCCACCATTGAGGCTTTGTTTGCCAAAACTTCTTTAGCCCGAATTTGAATATCTGTAGCTTGCCCTTGGGCGTAGCTTTTGGGCTGATGCAAGATAATACTAGAGTTGGGTAAACTCGCACGACAACCTTTTGTCCCAGCACTCAACAACATGGCAGCCATACCCATTGCTGAACCAATACAGATGGTGTGGATGGGTGGCTTAATGTATTTCATGGTGTCATAGATAGCGAAGGCTTCGGTTTCAAAACCAATAGGTTCGCCACTGTAACCAGATGTTCCAGTAGAGTTGATATAGATTTTAATGGGTTTTTCTGGGTCGTCGGATTGTAAAAATAGTAGTTCAGCGATGATCAATTCTGTAACCGCAGGAACTAATGGCATCCCCAAATAAACTATTCTCTCCTTTAACAGCAGAGAAGGTAAATCTGGGGGTGGTGTGCGGTAGGAATTTTCGCCGTAATAGGCAGCTTGTACAGCTTTGATGGGAAAATGTTCCATAGAATCTCAATCGCCTAAAACTATGCCGTTAACTGTATTACATTACATCCTAGCGCGATCGCAAAATAATTAAAGGGTGTGGATTTCTAGGTAGGGGACTGGGGACTGGGAGTTATATATTTTTTGTGTTTTTTTATTTATTTTGTTTTTTCGACTTGACAAGCCGAAAATACTGTTGTACACTTATGTTATGAGTGGAAATCTATGGGCGCAATATATATAGAGTTTTTAACAGCCTGGGTTGGGAACGCAGATGAACAAAGATTCTCAGCATCAAGATTTCAGGATTTACAGGATAGGAACGCGGATGGACGCGGATCAACGCAGATTGTTTAATGTGGGATTTTCAGGATTTAAGGATGTACAGGATAAAGTTGTTAAATCTCTCTAAAACCTCTTCCCTTCGTGTCCTTCGTGCCTTCGTGGTTCATTCCTTCATATCTTGTACATAACCAACCATCATCAAATAACATCCTGTAAATCCTATAATCCTGGTTATCCTGATTCAGACAAAAAAGCCTTCAAGAATAACCAACCATCATTAAATAATATACTGTAAATCCTTAAATCCTGGTTATCTTGATTTAGACAATATTACACCCTTGGATTATTATAGAACCTATCATAACACAACCCTGCCAGAAGTCAAGACCCTTGAAAATACGTTGAGTCATTCGCAAGTATTCTCAATAATTTAGGGGTAAAAAAGGGTGTTGAAACTTTTTTGGCATTTTTGGGGGAAAATCACAATAAGATTTGTAAAGAGTAATTATAGATGTATAACATCTATAATTACATTCCTGCCTCCTGCCTCCTTTATCTGTTTTCCGTACTCTGTTAACTAGAGATTGAAGTTATTTATAAATAGATATAGATAATATCGTTAGGAAAATTGACTTTATGAAAGTTAACTTGCAACCTCATCTCAATGATGCTTGTGTAGACGCGAATCAACCTAGTAGTCAACGTCAGTTAGCGTTTTCGATTTCGGCGATTGGGGAAACTTTAGATCCTAGTGTACCATTAAATCTATGTTTAATATTAGATCATAGTGGTTCGATGCGGGGGCGATCGCTGGATAATGTGAAAAAGGCGGCTTGTTTGTTGGTTGACCGTCTTAGTTCCCAGGATAGACTGAGTATCGTGGTTTTTGACCATCGTGCCAAGGTTTTAGTGCCTAATCAGGTGATTGAGGAGCGAGATTACATCAAACAGCAAATTAATCGTCTTTCCGCTGATGGGGGTACTGCAATTGATGAAGGGTTACGTTTGGGAATAGAAGAGTTAGCTAAAGGTAAAAAAGATACTATTTCCCAAGCGTTTTTACTGACAGATGGAGAAAATGAACATGGTGATAATAATCGCTGTTTGAAATTTGCTCAATTAGCGTCTGACTATAATTTAACCTTAAATACGTTAGGGTTTGGAGACAATTGGAATCAGGATATTTTAGAAAAAATTGCGGATGCAGCGTTAGGAAGTTTGTCACATATTGAACGCCCTGAACAAGCGGTGGATAAGTTCAATAGTTTGTTTACTCGGATGCAAACAGTGGGTTTAACAAATGCTTACTTGTTATTTTCCCTGATGCCAAATGTGAGATTAGCAGAATTAAAACCCATAGCTCAAGTCGCCCCAGAGACAATTGAATTACCTGTACAAACAGAACCAGATGGACGGTTTACAGTGAGATTAGGGGATTTAATGAAAGATGTGGAACGGGTGATTTTGGCTAATATTTATTTGGGACAGTTGCCAGAAGGTAGACAGGCGATCGCCAATGTGCAAGTACGCTACGATGATCCCGCACTGGATCAAGCTGGTTTATTTTCCCTCAATATGCCAGTTTATGTGAATGTAGATCGCATTTACCAACCGAGTACCAATCCCCAGGTGCAGCAGTCAATCTTAGCTTTAGCCAAGTATCGCCAAACCCAGTTAGCGGAAGCAAAATTACAGCAGGGCGATCGCGCTGGGGCGGCCACCATGCTCCAAACCGCCGCCAAAACAGCTTTACAAATGGGTGACGCTAGTGCAGCGACGGTGCTGCAAACTTCAGCTACTCGTTTACAAGCAGGTGAAGATTTATCAGAGAGCGATCGCAAGAAAACCAGAATTGTCTCAAAAACTGTGTTGCAGGATGCTCCTCCTACATGAAAGTTAAATTATTATCGGCACTAAATGATACTAACGTTGACGCGACCCAAACTACTAACCAGCGTCAACTAGAAATTTCCATTGCGGCTATTGCCGATGAGCTTGATTCTAGTATACCCTTGAATTTATGCCTGATTCTCGATAAAAGCGGTTCTATGCACGGCGAAGCTATGAACACAGTGATTCAGGCAGTGGAACAATTATTAGATCAACTCAAGGCAGGAGACCGGATCTCAATTGTGGCTTTTGCGGGTACTGCTGAGGTCATTATCCCTAACCAAATCGTTCAAGACCCCAAAACCATCAAAACCCAGTTACACAAAAGTCTGAAAGCTGGAGGCGGTACTATTATTGGTGAAGGTTTATCTTTGGGAATTACAGAATTGCTCAAAGGAACAAAAGGTGCTGTTTCCCAAGCTTTTCTACTCACAGATGGTCATGGTGATAACGGGTTAAAAATCTGGAAATGGCAAATAGGACCCCATGACAACAAGCGTTGTTTGCAACTAGCACAAAAAGCCACCAGATTAAATATCACCATTAACACTTTTGGTTTTGGTGATAACTGGAATCAGGACTTACTAGAAAAAATCGCCGATGCTGGTGGTGGTACTCTCACTTATATTGAGACTCCTAACCAAGCTGTGGAACAGTTTAACCGCTTGTTTAAACGCATTCAATCTGTAGGCTTAACCAATGCCCATTTATTGCTGTCTCTTGTTCCTGGTGTGCGGTTAGCAGAACTCAAACCTATAGCCCAAGTGTCCCCAGAAACCATTGAGTTACCAGTGGAAACCGAAGCTAATGGTAGCTTTGTGATTCGCTTGGGTGATTTAATGAAAGATGTAGAAAGAGTAGTTTTGGCGAATATTTATTTGGGACATTTGCCAGAAGGTGAACAAGTCATTGGACATATTCAGATTCGCTACGATGATCCAGCACAGAAAAAAGAGGGCTTACTTTCTACGCTGATGCCGATATGTGCTAATATTACTCAGACTTACCAACCAGCATTAAATACCCAGGTGTTACAGTCAATTTTGGTATTAGCTAAATATCGCCAAACTCAGATTGCAGAGGCAAAATTAGAACAAGGCGATCGCACTGGTGCTGTCACAATGTTGCAAACAGCAGCGAAAACTGCTTTACAAATTGGTGATACTAATGCCGCAACCGTATTGCAAACTTCTGCTACTCGTCTGCAAGCCGGTAAAGAACTCTCGGAAGCAGACCGCAAGAAAACCAGGATTGTCTCAAAGACCATTTTAGGGTAGTAATTAAGTAGGGGTTTAGCATTGCTAAACCTCTACAAAAAACATCTATCTCCCGTTTAATTTATATTAAAATTTTCATACACATTCTTTCTTTAGCTATAATTTGATTGATCATGCTCAGAAGGTAAAGAATGTAAACCTATGAAGGTGTTTTCAGTGTATGATAATAAAATAATTCCGCAATTCACTAACTAACACCTCTATTGGCTCAAATCCAAGTTTGTTTGAGTTTGTTTAATTTAGTAAATTGTAATCAGCAACAAATATCAAGTATAAAAATTATGAAAACTCTAAGGATTCCACAACAATATCAATCGGGCATTAATTTAATTATCAAAATAGATGAAATTTTATTTAATAAATTACTCAATGCAATCACTGAAGTTAACCCCTTTGTAAATATAGATAGCATAGTATTGGAATTATCTGCACAAATAGAGGAAATATCTATTCATGATTTAGAAGAGATTGTCAGAGCTATTCGTTCAATTTACTCTCTCCGTACCCAAGAAAATCTTAAAAATAGTGAAATCATTATAGGATTGAGCAATTCTTTATCTCAAGATGATGCCTTTTCAGAATTATCATCTGAAGAATTAGCAAGTTTTGAACAAAGAATGAATAAAATATTAGAAATTGACGGTTCTATTAGTATTTCTTCTAAAGCCATGAGCTTGTTACAAGAATATGATAGTATGTTTTTAAACTCGCGTATTGTTACAGATATAAGACCTGTTTTCAAAACAGAGACAAAAGAAGGTATAGCTGGAGCTTTGGTAGTTCACACATTAAGGATTTCATATCAAGATGCCAGTGGTTCACAGGAGTTTTATGTGGCGTTAGATGCAAACGATGTGAAAAAGTTACAAGAACAACTATCTCAATCTCTAGTAGAAGCAGATGTTATTCAATCCATGCTAGATAAAACACAGATTCTGTATCTAGATCCTCACGCAAGTTCTAAATAAAAAGGTGGTAAAATGCTCTTAGAAAAGCGAAATACAAAGTTATTAGACAAAAGTGCTGATATAACTAATCGGCAAAAATTATATATAGATAATAATTCTGTTCAAAAAGATAATTGGTTTCATATCAAAACAGAACAACTACATAAACCTCTTTTGAAAGATACCGGATGGACTTATAAATTAAGCAAAATCGGTTTCTTTTACAGAGTAGAAAACGTTATTGATGTACACAGGTTTTTGCAAAAGCATTCAAACCTGATAGATGTGCTGCTAGAAGCTCATCGACAAATAAGAAAATATTTTCCCACTGAGAAATTAAGATTAAAGTTGTACGTTGATCCTGAATCTCCTCAATGGGAGAAACTGGTACTTTCTATTTGTGCTAGTGCAGAATCTGTTGATCAAGCTCTAAATCAACTAGATGAACTGGATGAAAATTGGTGGATAGATGCTTCATTAGGGGTTGCTGTAAATCTTTGTATTCATTTGGATTTTGAATGAAATTTGATTGGTTAAGTTATTTAGAGGTTGCAGAAACTTTATATAATGAAGTAATTAGTACCTCAAATCAGGCAAATAGTGCATCAATTAATGAAGCGAAAATACGCGCTTGTATTAGTAGGGCATATTACTCTGCTTTCTGTTTAACTAGAAACTATTTACGAGATTTTGAAGGATATGATAATTTAAAAACCCTTAAATATAGTGTACATGAATATGTAATTACAGAATTAAAGAGTTATACTAAAAACCGTGATTTTGGAAAATTAGGAGAAATTTTAGAGCGGTTACGTCTTCTTAGGTGTGAAGTTGACTATGAAGATTATATAGCTGCTAATACTCTTATTTCTAAAGCAAAACAAGCGATTAAGGATGCCAAAAAGGTAATTGATTTATTGAATAAGTTTACCAGTGGCAAGAAACCATAGAACTGTTTTTAAGAATAGAAGAAAGCAATTTATGATAAAAATATTAAATATTCATCACATCGCTATCATTTGTTCAAATTACCAAAAATCAAAACATTTTTATGTTGATATTCTCGGTTTCCCCATTATTCACGAAACCTTCCGTAAAGAGAGAAATTCCTATAAACTAGATTTAAAAGTAGGAAATACCCAAATTGAATTATTCTCCTTTCCTCACCCTCCCGCAAGACCTAGTAAACCCGAAGCTTGTGGTTTAAGACATCTTGCTTTTGCAGTTGAGAATATTGAAGAAAGTGTCAAATATTTAAACTCTCAAAATATCGAAGTTGAAAATATCAGAGTTGATGAAATTACAGGCAAGAAATTTACCTTTTTTCAAGACCCAGATAATTTACCATTAGAAATTTACGAACTTTAAATATATTGAATATGATCTGAATATGATAATTTATGATCATTAACGTAATACCATTATTATATTATCATATAAAGCAGCAATATGAGTAATCACAGTGGACAAATAAACCACAGTTGGGTACAACCTCAAAATCCTGCAAAGGTAGAGATAGAACCGACATTTTATTATTTTGCCTATGGTTCTTGTATGTGTCCAGTGGATTTAAAGCGATCGCTTGGTGAAAATACATATCCTTATGTCATCGGACCGGCTATATTAAAAGAATATAAACTCAGATTTTATGGTTATTCCCCTCTTCGTAAATGTGGGGTTTTAGATGTGGTAAATGATTCTACATCCTTAGTTACAGGTGTACTTTATCAGCTACCTTGGAGACTCAGCGAACATCTCGATCAACGTGAAGGTGTTTCCCAACAATTCTATCGTCATGAAATAGTAGACATTCACCACAAAGATCAAATATACAAAAATGTTCGTACTTATGTAGTAGTGAACAAATTAAATGAAGAAGTTGCACCTAATGATTGGTATTTTAACGTTGTGCTAAGGGGTGCAATCACCTGTGGACTACCTGAAGAATATTGTTGGCATTTATTTAATAAAATGCACCAATTACAACAAAAGTATCAAGTATCAAAAAAAGTAATTGATAATTGATAATTGATAATTATTTCTTCTTCTGACTCCTGACTCCTGCTTACTAATCTAATTCCCGTCGTCCTTCTAAAGCCCTAGCCAGAGTAATTTCATCAGCATACTCTAAATCACCACCCACAGGTAAACCAAAAGCAATGCGCGTTACCTTGGTAAATGGTTTGAGTAGCTGTCCTATATATAATGTAGTTGTTTCCCCTTCCACACTGGGACTAATAGCCATAATTACTTCCTGGGGTTTTTGTTGACTAACTCTCCTTACCAAAGCTTGAACCGTCAACTGTTCAGGTCCAATACCATCCATCGGCGAAATTACCCCACCCAAAACATGATACTTCCCTTTATACTCGCGGGTTTTTTCCAAAGCTATCACATCACGGGAATCTGCAACTACACAAATAGTTTGATTATCCCGGTTAGGGTTGCGACAGATATCACATACAGGTTCAGCAGAAAGGTGAAAGCAAACCTGACACAAACCTACCTGTTTTTTAGCATCAATCAATGCCTGTGCTAAAGCTTCAACTTCAGATTCTGGACGCTTCAAAATATGCAACGCTAGACGCTGGGCAGATTTTGGACCCACACCAGGAAGGCGTTGCAGTTGTTCAATTAACCGGGCTAAAGGACGTGCGTAAACCGTAGTTTTATCTCCAGTATTTTCTCAACTTTAATATCATGACATTTTTGGGGAGTTTTGGAGAAACTGTCTGAATCAGGATGTCCAGGATTAAAGGATGAACAGGATGAAAAAAGCGGTTTTAGGGACTTAGGACTTACGCACTGTACAAATTAACCATGATATGTATTAACCATAATAGTGTGTTCCAGGCTTTAATCAATGATGATATTGCTCGTAAAAAGAACAATATTGTAGGGGTTTAGCAATGCTCATAAGTGTCAGCTTAACGTAAAACCCATAACCCGACTGGGAATGAATTCCCAGTCTAATAGCAAAAGTCATCTAAAGATGACTAAAAATACCCATAAATCTATAGTTTACTTTAGTAAACTTTGGCTATTAGCCATGAAATTCATTTTATGGCGGGTGTGGAAGCTAACAGATAAGGCATTTTTTGGTTAAGTTGACACCATTAAGCAATGCTAAACCCCTACGATAAATATGGGTTTTAGGACTATACACATTTAAAGTTTATTGTCAATGCGTAACTACTAGGACTTCCAAGAAATAAATGATCCAATATTGTGGGATGGGCTTCTAGCCCGTCCGGGTTTAAGGGCAGGCAAGACTTGTACTGAGCGTGTCGAAGTATGCCTACCCCACAAGAACTGATTGTATATTTTTTTATCTGGAAGTCCCTGATCAGCAATTAGAGTATAGCAAAAGATGTTCTTTCCATCCCCTTGCGGGGAAGTGAGTTGGGAAAGGAGTATGACTGCTGTAGCAACCCCAGAGTGGAAGTGGAGTAGTTTCCATCCCCTTGCGGGGAAGTGAGTTGGGAAAGGTGCAGATGTTGGGAAGGTATACGAGAGTATCCCGTTTCCATCCCCTTGCGGGGAAATGAGTTTGGAAAGCCATCTTCTGCCCAGCGAAGATCCAGAATATAAAAAGTTTCCATCCCCTTGCGGGGAAATGAGTTTGGAAAGTTCTAACGTGTTCGACTCAAAGGCCACCGCGGCCGTTTCCATCCCCTTGCGGGGAAATGAGTTTGGAAAGCAAAGTTGTGGCGTTCGCAAAGGCGGCATTTGAAGTTTCCATCCCCTTGCGGGGAAATGAGTTTGTAAAGAGTTCACTTCTGGAAACCTTACAGAGCAAGGGTTTCAGATACCCTAATCGACGCATCTCTGAAAAATGGAAAAAAAACTTCAAGAAATGGTCAAAATTGCAGCCTGAAATCCTTATGGTGTAAGCCATCGACACATCTGAACGAAGTTATGCGGTTTTCAAGGTTCGGGCGAGGTGTGTCGATAAATCTGAACACATTACATTAATATAGATGATTTCACTGAAATTGTCAAGCCGTTCGATAATTAACAATTGACAATTGACAATGACCTCTCCCTGAAAGTCAGAAGCTTGAAAAATCGGAAATTTTTGGGTTTTTACCCTGGAAAGGAGAGGTTTTAAACCTTGAATAAAACAATTAAATTATCAATTGTCAATTGTCAATTATCAATTAATTTTGTGAGACAAATTCCCAAAAAAGTCATAGTGATCTAAAGCTTCCAAAATGCCCCAAGCATAATTACCTTGGGCAAAATAAATCTGTGGCAAACCCCGCAGCTTTTCAATTTCTGGACTGTAATTTCCTACCACAACTCCTAAAGTATTACCACCAAGCATAGTTTCATCATTACCTGATGCTCCTGCTACTAAAAAACGGTTAACAGGTAAACCCCATTTTAAAGCCACATAGCGAATCGCATCACCCTTAGAAGCTCGAATAGGCACTAAATCCAGATACATATTGTGACTATAAATTCCCTTCACAGGTAGTTGTTGACGACGCAAATGGCGGATAATTTCCCGGAAACTAGGCGCTTTAGCCTCATCCACAAAATAACTGATTTTAAACTTGCGTTGAGCTTCTGGTGGTTGCAATTCTACACCGGGGATATTCTTCATTGCTTGGCGAATTGCTTTAGCTTGCCATTGATAGCCAATATGTTTTTGCCAACCTGTATCTGTGACAATCTGCGGACCATAATAAATTTCACTACCTGCTGATGTAATTAACAAGTCTGGCATGGGGAAACGCCATTCTTCTAACATACTCAAGGTACTTTCTAAAGTGCGACCTGTGGCAATACCCACCCCTGTAGTATGTCCTTCGCTACGTATGCGATGAATCAATTTTTCTAAAGCTTCTTTGTCACCCATTAGGGTATTATCAATTTCACAAACTAAAAAACGGTCTGCCGTTGGTAAGTGGTTTGTATCAGGTATATTCCAGTCTGGATGTTCAGCAGCAGGAGATGCAGGTAGGGGACTAAGTAAAGATTGAATTTTTGGTTGAGGAAATAGACGGATTTTTTCTAGATATTTCTCAACGTGACTATCCCAGGAAAAATGTTTGCAGACATTAACTGAACCATTATCAGACCAGCGTTGCCATTTTTCCGTATCTTTTAAAGTGGTGCGGAGAGCATTTTGGATATCTTGACTATTCAGAGGATCAATCAATAAACCATTTTTACAAGCTGCTAAGATATCCCTCGGACCGCCGTCAGTAGTGGCAACAATAGGTACACCACAAGCACTAGCTTCTATCAAGGTTAACCCAAATGGCTCTGTGAGTGCTGGATTAATAAATACTCCTTTGGTTTTAGCTGTCAATCTATATAAATCCGGTACATCATCAGCGTTATGATGTTTAGGATAAGCAACATGACCATAAAGATCATAGCGGTCTATTAATTGCAATATCTCCATAAATACCTGACGCGGACCAGATTCCATCGTCATGATGTCATCTCGTTTCCCCAGTACAATTACCAGGTTAGCCAATTTACGCAACTCAGGATCTTCGCCATAGGCTTTAATGAGACTGCTGACGTTTTTTCTAATTGCGGGGCGAGAAAGCGCCATAATGATTGGCTTTTGGGGATCTTTGAGAAAGCGATCTAATTCTTTTTGAATGGGTGGGTTGTGCCAATTATCTGCTGGTGGGTAAAATCTTTCTAAGGTAACACCAGGAGGAATCACCACCATTCTTTCTGGTTGATAGCGATCGTATACACTATACTGCTGTTCAACTTCTTGATTCGTACTGGCTATAACTAAAGCTGCACCACCCAGGGTAATTTCTTCTGCTTCAATTCTGGTACTGATGTGAAAATGATCTTCGATAACTTCCTGTTTTGTTCCCTGTTCTAATAATCGTTGCTGCTTGACTCTTCCCAAGGAATGTCCAGTATGCACTAGAGGCGTTCCTAACCAACCAGCAACCCGACTACCAATATATCCTGCGTCTGCGTAGTGTGTATGAATTACATCGGGGATTCTTCCCACTTTGCGGATGTGTTTGAGTAGTTCATCTGCAAAGGTGTCTAAATGTGGCCACAAAACTTCTTTTCTCAAATAACGACGGGGACCACAAGCAAGACGAACTATTTGCGCTTTGTCTGAAAGTTTTTCTATCGGTTGGGCATAGTCTGGACTAACTTTGGGATCATTCACCAACCGGGTAACTAAATCAACTCTTTCTACTTGGGGATTTTTGGCTAAAGTGTTGGTAAGTTCAACTACATATTTTGTTTGTCCACCAGTATCTGCATCTCTTCCTAACTCTAAATTCTGACCTCTAATTAAACCGTGAACACTGACGAGTATAATGTACAGTCCTGGGCTGTTGGACATTTGTCTTCCTCCATAATTGACTGTATGGCACGCTGTATTTAGCTTTTTATACCAAATGGACTTTTGTGTTACAAGTTAGTTGTCTATCATATCATGTTTCGTTGAATACTTATCATATATGTTGAGGTTGGGAATAGGCAATGGGTAATTGGTAATTGGGAAAAGATACAGCAGGAGTTCAAGGAGTCAGGAGTCAGGAGTCAGGAGTCAGGGAGAGAATATTAACTTTTGCCTTTTGCCTTTTGCCTTTGGCGATTCATATCATGTCCGGTGGAACACTTACGATCTCTGTCAACA
Organism: Sphaerospermopsis sp. LEGE 08334; assembly: GCF_015207205.1. Lineage (NCBI taxonomy): Bacteria > Bacillati > Cyanobacteriota > Cyanophyceae > Nostocales > Aphanizomenonaceae > Sphaerospermopsis > Sphaerospermopsis sp. LEGE 08334. Next base: position 88,183 of record NZ_JADEXH010000025.1, read on the forward strand.
ATAGGTGATTTTTGGACTAACCGATACAAAAAAGCTGATTTCTTACCCTAAAACAAAAATACCCCCCATTATTGGAGGGTATTTTCTTATTTAACTAAGCTTATTAAACCCAGTTTCAAATTAACCGTTGATTGCAGGAGCAGTCAAAGCAACGGGAGCAACTTCACCAGCAGCTAAGTCTAAGGGGAAGTTGTGAGCGTTACGCTCGTGCATTACTTCCATACCTAAGTTAGCGCGGTTG